>DASYUH010000040.1 GCA_036001465.1 Candidatus Polarisedimenticolia bacterium | reverse complement strand
CAGTTGTTGACGGTGCGGGAGCAGGCGCCGGTGCCGCAGGTGGTCGAGCCGAGGCTCTCGTCGACCGAGGCGTCGCAGTCGTCGTCGATGCCGTTGCATACCTCGGCGGTGGGGGTGCCGGGGGTGCAGGTCTGGGGGACGCCGCCGACGCAGTTGTTGACGGTGCGGGAGCAGGCGCCGGTGCCGCAGGAGGTCGAGCCGAGGCTCTCGTCGACCGAGCCGTCGCAGTCGTCGTCGATGCCGTTGCATACCTCGGCGGTGGGGGTGCCGGGGGTGCAGGTCTGGGGGACGCCGCCGACGCAGTTGTTGACGGTGCGGGAGCAGGCGCCTGTACCGCAGGAGGTCGAGCCCAGCCCCTCGTCGACCGGGCCGTCACAGTCGTCGTCGATGCCGTTGCAGGTCTCGGTCGTCGGAGTGCCTGGCGTGCAGTTCTGGGGGACGCCGCCGACGCAGCTGCTGGCGGTGCGGGTGCAGGCTCCCACGCCGCAAGTGACCGTGCCGAGGTTGTCGTCGATGGCGCCGTCGCAGTCGTCGTCGATGCCGTTGCAGGTCTCGGTCGTGGGCGTTCCAGGAGTGCAGGTCTGCGGAACGCCGCCGACGCAGCTGCTGACGGTGCGGGAGCAGGCGCCGGTGCCGCAGGAGGTCGAGCCGAGGCTCTCGTCGACCGAGCCGTCGCAGTCGTCGTCGATGCCGTTGCACGTTTCGGCCGTGGGAGTGCCCGGCGTGCAGTTCTGCGGGACGCCACCGACACAGCTGCTGGCGGTCCGGGTGCAGGCGCCCACGCCGCAGGTGATCGTGCCGAGGTTGTCGTCGATGGCCCCGTCGCAATCGTCGTCGATGCCGTTGCAGGTCTCGGCGGTGGGGGAGCCGGGCGTGCAGGTCTGCGGTACCCCGCCGATGCAGATGCTGACGGTGCGCGAGCAGGCACCCGTGCCGCAGGTGGTGGATCCGAGGTCCTCGTCGACGACGGTGTCGCAGTCGTCGTCGATGCCGTTGCAGGCCTCGACCGCGCCGGGGTGGATCGATGCATCCAGGTCGTTGCAATCCACGCTGGCCTTGTAGCCGTCGGCGTCGGAGTCCTGGCACAGGTTGCCGACGCCGTCGCCATTCGTGTCGACCTGATCGGGATTGGCGTCGACAGGGCAGTTGTCGCACGCATTGCCGACGCCGTCCCGATCCCCGTCGATCTGCGTGGGGTTGGGGGCCAGCGGGCAGTTGTCATTGAGATTCTGGACCGAGTCGCTGTCGCTGTCGGACGCCGGCACGGTGCACGGCGACGGGTTCGGGACCTCGCACGCCCCTGGCGGCTCCACGCCGCCCAGGCAGCCTTCCCCGCAGGAATTCACCCCGCTGACGAGGTAGTAGTACGCCGTGCCGATCGGCGGGTTGGCGGAATCCGCGGACAGCATGTCCGGGGAGCCGGCCTCCAGGCAAAGATGGTCGAAGGCGAATGCGCCGCCGACCGTCCCCCTGTACACGTTGAACACGTTCGCCTGAAGGATCTTCGTCCACGTGACGGGAGCCGCCGCTCCGGCCAGCAGCCGGACCGTCGGCCCGACGACCCCCGGAAGCGTCTGGACGGAATTGACGTACGGGGCGCAGTCCTGTCCGTTGGGCACGCCGTCGCCGTCGGAGTCGGGCACCTGGAACTCGTAGGCGCCGAGGTCGACGGTGGCGATGCTGTCGTTGTTGCCGTCCTGGATTCTCGGCTGGCCGTCGAGGTCGAGGGCAGAGACCGGCACGCCCGCGGCCGGCTGGTTGGTGCCGGCGTCGACCATGGGGGAGCCGGGCTGCAGGCGGAAGTCCTCGGTGGTGTCGGTCGAGCTGCCCCAGTTGGCCAGGAGCTTGAAGGCCTGGGAGGCGGCCGGCAGGGCCGGGGTGAAGGTCAGGACGTTGGTGGAGGTGTTGACGGCCGTGATGGTGCGCGCCACGCCGTCGTTGTTGAACTCGAGGACCTGGTTGGCGAGATAGCGCGAGGCCATGAGGACGGCCACGGTGGTGGTGGAGCCGGCGGCGACGCTGACGTCGGCGAACAGGGGGGCATGGGTGAAGCGCGGGTCGAGGGCGGTGTTGTTGTTCACGCCGATGACCTGGGCCTCGACGAAATCGCCGCCGACGTGGTCGATGGTCGAGGGCAGCTTCAGGTTGTTCCAGAAGTCGGTGTAGGTGATGACCGGGCTGGTGATGTGGCTGTGCAGGCCGCCGACGGTGCCGGCGGGTGTGACGGTGTTGCCGGCGATGAGGTTGTTGGAGATCAGGGCCTCGCCCGACTGCGGGAAGAGGGCTTCGACGCACATGGCGCCGCCGTAGTTGGCGTAGGCGTACCCCGAGGGAGCGCTGGCGAGGGTAAGGCTGTTGCCGAAGATGGTGTTGTTGATGACGCGCGCGGCGGCCTGGTAGAAGTGGAGGCCGCCGCCGAACAGCGTGGAGGAGTTGCCGAAGACCACGTTGTCGGCGAGGGTGACGTGGCCGTAGACCATGATGCCGCCGCCACCGTAGACGGAGCGATTGCCGAAGATGAGGTTGCGGGTGACCAGCGTCCCGAGGGCGCCGTCGACGCGGAGGCCGCCGCCCTTGCCGATTTCGCCCTGGGCGACGTTGCCGGAGATGGTGTTGGCCTCGATGCGGGCGTGGGTGACGACCACGCCGGCGCCGTTCCCCTCGACGTGAATGCCGCCGCCCACGCCGAAGGAGTTGCTGGAGCCGCCCCCGAGCGGAGGCGGGTTGGCGACATTGCCTGAGATGACGTTGCCGATGATGACGGGGTCGCCGTAGCCGACGTAGACGCCGCCGCCGATCCAGTTGGGCTCGGGGCCGGCCAGGACGTTTCCGGTGATGACGTTGTTGCTGACGACGGCGTCGCCGAGGACGAAGACGCCGCCGCCGGAGACGCGGCCGGATCCGGTGCGCACCTCGCCGGAGCCGCCGGTGATGCGGCAGTTGCGGATGGAGAAGTCGGTGCGCACGCGGCCGCTCTGGCCGCCGGCCAGGACGACGGAGGCGTGGCCGGTCCCTGCGGCGTTGATGGTGGTGGTGGCCGGGCTGTCGCACAGGACGTGAATGTTGGGAAGGATGTACAGACGCTCGGGATAGTTGCCGGCGGCGACCTGGATGGTGGCGCCGCTGGCGGAGCCTGCGACGATGCGGGCGTCGGCGTCGTTGATGGCGGCGGTGATGGTCCGGAAGGGGGCGGCCTGGCTGCCGCAGCCGGTCGTGCAGGTGCTGCCGTCGTCGACGTACAGGGTGACCGTCCCTGCCGCCACCACGAGCCGCCCCACGAACAGAAGGGCCGCGAGTGCGGCGATCGTCGCGAACAGCCGGGTCATGCGGGCCCGAGCGTCGGTACTCACCTGCGGCGTCACACCTCGCTCCGAAACCCTGTGAAGCTGGCTCTCTGGCGGCTTGAAACGGTTCTCATGTTGCTGGTACCGCTTGCCTTTAGTACGCTCCCATGGATAATTGTCAAGGCGATTCGGCGCGTGGAGGAAAACGTCATCCGTAGTTGTCCGGATGCCGCTCCCGCCAAGGGACTCCGCAGGATGGGCAAGGTGGCATAATGGTAGGGCCGCAATATGCGTTGACAAGGCTGCTGGTTGGCCGTAAATGAATGATGGCCGCCCAGATCATTCTCAGAGGGCCCTTCCTGAATCAAACGCGGAGGCTATGGATATGACTTCGAGGAAAGTCTGGACTTCAATTTCCATCTGGGTCGTTGCTGTGATGACAATCGCAACGGCCGTCGCGGCGCCGGACAAGTCCGCCGCACAGGTCACAGGCGCCCAGTTGATGCAGGATCTCGCGGCCGCCGTGAACGCCGCTGACTCGAGGCAGGCGTCGGTGCTTCGAGACAAGATGAGTAGAGGGGGATCGGATGCGCCGATCACGGAGACGGGAGCGGTGGAGCTTCTCAGAAGCCTGGGGGTCGATGTCACGACCTCGACTCCGGCGCGCGCCCTGTCGCGGCAGCAGGCCGACGCCCTGGTCGCGAAATTCAGGGGACACCTGGCGACCTCCCTGGCCGAGGCTCAAGGTGCCGCAGTCGGGCATGGGCCGTCGCCGGCGACGATGGATGACTGCCTGGCGGAGAAGAACCATGGCCTCTGCGTCGAGTGCTGCAAGGCCCTGGGTGGGGGGCCGTCCACCTGCGCCAAGACGTGCTTTGCGATCAACAAGCCGAGCCCATCCGAGCCTCTCCCCTGAATGCCGAGAGACCAGGCATGCCTAGCGGAGTATCTGATTTGGATGCAGAATAATAACCGTGAAAGTATGCACGACTCGGCTTTGGCAATCTCCTCGGACGGGAGGACGGTTCCGAAGTCGAAAAACCTGCTTGACGCGTTCATTCTTTGGCCGTAGATTTCGCACGCTTTTTCAAATTTGAAGTTGCCGGTACTGATGTTACGCGATTGATCCAAGGCCATTTCCGACGCGGCAGCCAACGAAGGGGGAGGAGAGCCCAATGATGAGGAAGTCATATTTGGTCCTCGCGGCATGCGCCGCTCTGACCGTGACCGCCTTCGCGGCGTCCGGCAATGTTCAGAAGTCCAAGGTCACCGTAGGTGAGTTTGCCGTCAAGGTGACGAAGGCGCTCGGCAAACCCGCAGCCGACCAGGGTGCCGCCGTCGAGTCGCTCAAGTCGCTGGGGGTGAATGTAGGTGACGCGAGCGCCAGCCTGACCGAGGGCCTGGCCGCAAGGATGCTCGCGGATCTGGGAGTGCGGGTTTCCACCAAGAGCCCCGACAGCGCGGTGACCTCGGGCAAGGCCGACCAGCTCGTCGCGGTTGTCGGTATGGCGGGGAGCACCGTCAGCGTTCTGCCCGCGTCCGATCTCCCGACGGTGTGCCTGGACAACAAGAACCGTGGTGGGTGCCAGGATTGCTGCAAGGCGGCCCTGGGTTGCGCCCCGAGTCCGGCGCAGTGCGATTTCGGCAACGAGTGCGCGAAGTTCTGCAAGGCGGTCCTGCCTCCGGGGCAGGCGAGCCCTACGGACCCGACCCCCTAGTCATCCGGTCGTCCGGTTAGCAAGAATCGAGGACGCCCCACCCGGCAACGGGCTGGGGCGTTCGTCTTTTTGATCACCCGTCGCCTGGACGCCCGTCCGTGCGAGAATATCGAACCATGATGCGCATCGGGTCCGTCGCGCTCGCAGAACCTCTCATCCTGGCCCCCATGGCCGGCATCACCGACCAGTACTTCCGCCTCCTCCTGAAGCGCGTCGGGGGCGTCGGGCTGGTCACCATGGAGTTCATCTCCTCCGAAGCGCTGACCCGGGGCAACGAGAAGACGCGTCACATGATGCAGTTTTCCGAGGAAGAGCGACCCCTGGCGATCCAGGTTTATGGAAGCCGCCCCGACCGCATGGCCGAGGCCGCCCGGTTCGTGCACGCCCTCGGGGCCGACATCGTGGACATCAACATGGGCTGCCCCGCGAACAAGGTCCTCAAGGGGTGCGCCGGGGCCGCGCTGATGGGGGACCTCGAACTGGCGAGGGACATCGTCCGTGCCGTGCGCCGGAGCGTGCCCCTGCCGGTCACCGTGAAATTTCGCGTCGGGCTGGACGACAAGCGGGCCAACTTCCTCGATCTGGGGAAGATCTGCCAGGAGGAGGGGGCGGACGCCGTCGCCCTGCACGCGCGCACGGCACGTCAGATGTTCAGCGGGAACGCCGACTGGGAACGGATCCGTCGCCTGAAGGAGAGCCTCGCGATTCCGGTGAGTGGCAACGGCGACGTTCAGACTCCGGGAGACGCCCTGGCTCTCTGGCGGACGACCGGGTGCGACGGTGTGATGATCGGCCGGGCGGCGGTCAAGAACCCGTGGATCTTCCGGCAGATTGCCGCCGTGCGGGCAGGGGCCGTTCCCCGTGAGCCGACGACCGAGGAGCGACGAGATCTGATCCTGTACCACTTCTCCCTGCTGCGCGAGAGGGAGGACGAACGCGCGGCTCTGCACAAGATCCGCACCTTCACCGGCTGGTACACCCACGGCCTTCCGAACGGCCGGGTGCTGCGCCAGAAAATCAACAGCCTGACCTCCGTGGCGCAGTTCATCGACGAGATCGAAGGGTTCTTCCAGGTCCTGCTGGCGGCCTAGGGGCCGGTCCGAGTATTGGGCCGGGTCGCGTTCCGGACGCCGTGGGGCCGGATGCGAGGCGCCGCGACGACGTCCGATGCCGGAGCCTGTCTTACAGCGATTCCATCCGACCGTACCAGACCTTCAGGTGGGGGAAGCCGAAGGAGATTTCGCGCCGGCCCAGGCGCACCAGGCAGCTCAGGAACGCGTACAGGGAGATGTCGGCCAGGCCGGGCGCGTCCCCGAAGGCGAAGCTGCGCTGCGAGAAGAGCTGCTCGAGATTGCGGAAGTGGGTCTCGATGTGCCGTTCCAGCTCCTTCCGTTCTGGAGCCTGCAGCGGACCCCCGGACGGATTCCTGTCCTCCAGGACCGATCGCATGAGGGGGCCGAGGACTTCGTCCGCGTAGTCCTCGACGATCCAGGCGAGGGCCTGATCTGCCGGGGACTTGGGCAGCATGTTGGAGTCGCCGTAGCGGGCGATCAGGTATCTGAGGATGCGTGTCGAATCGGGGATCACCCGATCGTCGTCGCACAGGACCGGGACGAGCCGCTGGCCCGAGACCTCCTCGACCGTTCTGCGGTCATCGGGATCGATCGCCACGCTCTCGCAGGGGAGGCCCATGTGCCGTAGCGACAGGCGGACCTTCTCGCAGAAGGGGCACGCCTCGAAGTGGTACAGACGGAGCGCCATCGGGCCCTCCAGGGATCAGCCGCCGAAGGTGCGGCGCCACCAGTGCCGCTTCGGCTTCGGCTCCTCCTGGGTCTTGGCGCCGGTGTCGGCCTGTTGCGCGACGGGTGCCACCCGGCTCTCGGCCGCATGCGGGGTGGAATAGGCAGGCGGAGCAGGCCGTGGCTCCGGCCTGGGCATCGTTTCCCGAGGCATGGCCGGCGGGCCGGCGACGCGGGCCACGTGCTCCATCGACCGGTTGCCGGACGCCGTGTCTGAAGGCCGGGGCGCCCCACCGGGGCCCGATCCGCGGCCGCGGCGCCTCCGGCGTCGGCGGCGTCTGTGATGCGGGGACTGCAGACCGCCTTCCGGAGCGGGGAGCTGTGCCAGCAGGGGCAGGATCGGACCCGAATCGGACGTGAACGCCGGAGCCTGCGTCGCGTCGCCGTCCGGCCCCTCGGAGAAGATCGGGGCCTCGTCCTGATCCTCCGCGGCGACTCCTCCCTGCGATTCCCTTCCGTCTCCTGAGGAGGTGGAGGCCGCGAGAGATGCATCCGGACGGGGGCCGGTGTCGCGGGGGATCCCCCCGGGGGCCCCCTTGCCACCTCGGCGGCGTCGGCGCCGCCGGGGCCCTCTGGACGTCGCCTCAGCAGGCTCGGGCAGGGCGGCCCTGGGAGCCGGTGCCTCCTGGGGCTCCCTGGGACGGACCGGGGGGACGAATGTGCCGGAGGCCAGCGCCTCGTCGACCGTATCGGCGGTGACGATCGGCACGATCTCCGTCTCCTCGCGGCGGAACTCCTCGATCTCGAACTGGCTGGTCTTCATCCTGGCTTCGGGCACGACCTCGATGGAGACCTTGTACCGTTGCTCGAGGCGCGCCAGATCGTCCCGCTTCTGGTTGAGGAGGTAGAGCGCGACCTCGGGCGGCAGGAAGACCTTCACGCCCGAGATGTCCCCCCTCACGACCCGTGCCTGGATCTTGCGGAAGGCGGAGCGCGCCGCGGCCTCCGGTGTCCGGACCGTCCCGTCGCCCTGGCAGGTCGGGCACTCCATGAAGGACGACGAGGCCTTGGTCGACTTGAGCCTCTGGCGCGAGACCTCCATCAGGCCCAGCTTGCTGATTCGCGTCACGTCGTAGCGGGCCTTGTCGCGGGACATGGCCTCGGCGAAGGCGCGCTCCACCTGGCGGATGTGCTTGCTGGACTCCATGTCGATGAAATCGATGACGATGAGGCCCCCGATGTCGCGCAGGCGCAGCTGGCGGGCAATCTCCTCCGCCGCCTCCAGGTTGGTGCGCGCCGCCGTATCCTCGCTGCTCGCCGAACGCGTCGAGCGGGCCGAGTTGACGTCGATCGCCGTCAGCGCTTCGGTCTGATCGATGGAAATGGAGCCGCCCGACTTGAGCTGGACCGTGCGCTTGTAGATGCGCTCGATCTGGTCCTCGAGGTTGTACTTCGAGAAGATCGGCTTGTCACCCGTATACAGCCGGACCAGGTGGGCCTTGTCCGGCATGTGCGCCTCGAAGAACTTTCTGGCGCGATGGTAGGCGGCCTCCTCGTCGATCAGCACCTCTTCGATATCGGACGTGAAGTAGTCGCGGATGGTCCGGATGACGAGGTCGCGCTCCTGGAACACCAGGGCCGGGGCCTTGACCTGCTGGGCGGCGGTCTCGATGGTCCTCCACAGCTCGAGCAGGGACTCCAGATCGGCCTGCAGCTCCTTGGTGCTGGTCTCCATGCCGGCGGTCCGGACGATGACGCCGAACCCCTGCGGCACCGTCAGCTCGTCGAGGATCTTGCGCAGCCGATCGCGGTGCTCGGCGCTCTCGATCTTGCGGGAGATGCCGGCAGCGTCGGCGCCCGGCATCAGGACGAGATACCGGCCGGGCAGGGAATAGTAGGTGCTCATCGTGGGCGGCTTGTTGCCGAAGGAATCCCGGATCACCTGCACCAGGACCTCCTGCCCTTTCTCAAGGTGGCGCGTGATCCGCGCGCCCCGGCCCTTGCCACCCGATCCCCCGTCCCGGCTGGGGTGGAGCTTGAAGTTGATCTCGTCCAGGGGCAGGAACCCGGCCCGCTCGCCTCCATAGTTCACGAAGGCGGCCTCGAGGGCGGGATTGATCCCCTCGACGATGACCTTGAAGATATTGCCCTTGAGGTGTTCCTTGGAGAGAGTTTCGATCTCGAAGACGTCGAGAATGGCGTTGTCGACGATCGCGACGCGGTTCTCCTCCTCCGCAGTCACGTTCACGAGCATCGATTTGGGCATGCAATCTCCTCGCGCTCTCTCCCATGGGGCCAGCCCCTTGGCCGGCACGAACCCTCGAGGAGCGCCCTGCGACCGGCTCGACCGGGCCGACGGGACGTCAGCCAGGGAGCACCGTCTCAGGAGGGCCAGTATAACACCCCCGGCCCGCGCTCAGGAAGATGGGGTCTGGCGCGCCGCCGCGCAAGGCCGGGGGC
Source organism: Candidatus Polarisedimenticolia bacterium (assembly GCA_036001465.1). Taxonomy (NCBI): domain Bacteria; kingdom Pseudomonadati; phylum Acidobacteriota; class Candidatus Polarisedimenticolia; species Candidatus Polarisedimenticolia bacterium. The sequence continues at coordinate 140,280 of DASYUH010000040.1, read as the reverse complement.
CTTTCTGCTAGAATCCCGCCCCGCCGAACAGGGATGGAGGTATCGATGGGGGAACTGGCGCGCGCCGGCGGCCACGTCGTCGGGTTCGCGGCGACGAATCGCAGGGACCGCTGGTGGGTCGGGCCGCTGCTGACGGTCCTCGGGCTGGGGGGCTTCGCGGTCTACGCCACCTGGGCGGCGTTTCAGGGGGCCTACTACTTCCACGGCTCCTACCTGTCGCCGTTCTACTCGCCGCTGCTGTTCGTGGATCCGGCGGCGCCCGGATCCGCCCCCCTCGACCATGCCTGGCTGGGGGCCTGGCCGGACTGGTGGCCCGCATTTCTACCCGCGTCCCCGGCGTTCCTCATCCTCGTCTTCCCGATGGCCTTCCGGGCCACGTGCTATTACTACCGCAAGGCCTATTACCGCTCGTTCTTCGGCACACCGCCGGGCTGCGCCGTGGGTCCCGTGCCGGCGGGAGGGTACCGCGGCGAGACCGGGCTCCTGATTGTCCAGAACCTGCACCGTTACGCGCTCTACTTCGCCATCGTGTTCATTGGCATTCTCTATTACGACGCCTGTCATGCCTTCTTCCTCGACGGTCGTCCGGGCGTGGGCGTCGGAAGCATCGTCCTGCTCGTCAATCCGACCCTCCTGGCCGCCTACACGTTCGGGTGCCATTCCTGGCGACACCTGGTCGGAGGCAGGCTCGACTGCTTCTCCTGCGACCGGCAGAGTACCGTCCGGCACCGCCTGTGGCGGGGGGCATCGGCCCTGAATGCCAACCACATGCAATGGGCATGGACGAGCCTGTTCTGGGTCGCCTTCTCCGATTTGTACGTGCGCCTCGTCTCCATGGGTCTCATCCGCGACCTGAGCACGTGGGGCTAGGCCATGCTCAACGTCTCCGAGATCCAGACCTTCGAGCACGACGTCCTGGTGATCGGCGCCGGAGGCGCCGGCCTGCGCGCCGCCATCGAATGCTCGGCGCGCGGCCTGAACACCGGGCTGATGTGCAAGTCGCTTCTGGGCAAGGCCCACACGGTCATGGCCGAGGGAGGGGTGGCGGCGGCGCTTGGCAACGTGGACCGCCGTGACAGCTGGAAGGTCCACTTCCGGGACACGATGCGCGGCGGCAAGTTTCTCAACCAGTGGCGCATGGCGGAGCTGCACGCCAGGGAATCGCCCGACCGGGTGCGCGAGCTGGAGGAGTGGGGCGCGGTGTTCGACCGCACCCGGGACGGCCTCATCAGCCAGCGCAATTTCGGAGGCCACCGGTACCCGCGCCTCGCGCACGTCGGAGATCGCACGGGACTCGAGATCATCCGCACGCTGCAGGATCACGCCGTGCACAAGGGCTTCGGGATCTACATGGAGTGCACGGCCCTGGAACTGCTTCTCGACGGCGGTCGTGTCGCGGGCGTTCTGGGTTACTGGCGCGAGTCGGGCCGGTTCGTGCTGTTCAGGACGCGCGCCGTCATCCTGGCGACCGGCGGCGGAGGACGGGCGTGGCGGGTCACGTCGAACTCCTGGGAGTACACGGGGGACGGAACCGCCATGGCCTACGACGCCGGGGCGGAGCTGATGGACATGGAGTTCACCCAGTTCCACCCCACCGGAATGGTCTGGCCCCCCTCGGTGCGCGGCATCCTGGTGACCGAGGGAGTGCGAGGGGACGGCGGCGTGCTCCTGGACAGCAAGAAGGAACGCTTCATGTTCCGCTACATTCCGGAGAAATTCGCCGTCGAGACCGCCGCCACCGAGGAGGAGGCGAACCGCTGGCTCGCCGGCGACAAGCAGGCCCGCAGGCCGCCGGAGCTCCTGACGCGCGACGTCGTCGCCCGCGCCATCACGCAGGAGGTCAACGAAGGGCGCGGCTCGCCGCACGGCGGCGTCTACCTCGACATCGCCTCGCGCCTGCCGGCCGAGTCGATCCGGAAGAAGCTCCCCTCCATGTATCACCAGTTCAAGGAGCTGGCCGAGGTGGACATCACCCGGCAGGCGATGGAGGTCGGGCCGACCCTCCACTACTTCATGGGCGGCGTGCGCGTCGATGACGACACGCAGATGTCCTCGGTCCCCGGGCTGTTCGCCGCAGGCGAGTGCTCGGCCGGGATGCACGGCGCGAACCGGCTGGGGGGCAACTCGCTCTCCGACCTCCTGGTGTTCGGTCGCCTGGCCGGAGTCGGGGCCGAGGCGTACGTGAAGGGCCCCGGCGCGGCGCCGCGCGTCGACGACGAGCAGGTCCGGTCGGCCGTCCGGAGGGCGATCCTCCCCCTCAACCGCGAGGCGGGCCCGAATCCGTACGTCGTCCACGAGGATCTGCAGGGTGTCATGGGCCGGTACGTCGGCATCGTGCGCAACGAGGCGGATCTCCAGGCGGCCGTCAGGGAGATCGATCGGCTGAAAGCGGACGCTGCGGCGGTGAAAGCCACGGGCGCATCGCAATACAACGCCGCCTGGCACGAGGCACTGGATCTCCGCTCCCTTCTGATCACGGCCGAGGCCGTCACGCGCGCCGCCCTCGTGCGGCAGGAGAGCCGGGGGGCGCACACACGCCTCGATCACTTCAGCGAGCGCGAGGAATGGCAGAAAGTGAACGTCATCGTGCGCAAGGGGAAGGACGGGACGATGGAGACCCGGGTCGAGACCCGACGGGATCCGCCCGCGGCGCTCGCGGCGATCGCCCACGCCACGATCGAAGATCTGGAGGCCGGCCGTGTCTGAGCGCACGTTTCGAATCTGGCGCGGCACCGCCGCCGGCGGCTCGTTCGTGGAGCATCGCATCGAGGTGGACGAGGGGATGGTCGTTCTCGACGTCCTCCATCGCATCCAGGCGAAGCAGGCGAACGACCTGGCGATCCGCTGGAACTGCAAGGCGGGAAAGTGCGGATCCTGCAGCATGGAGATCAACGGCCGGCCACGGCTGGCCTGCATGACACGCATGAACCTGTACACGGCGGGGGACGCCATCACGATCCAGCCGCTGAAGACCTTTCCGGTCGTCAAGGATCTGGTGACGGACGTCTCGTGGAACTTCGAGCAGAACAAGCGCATCCCGCCGTTCCGCCCGCGGCCAAGGGGCGCGGACGGGCAGCACCGCATGCTCCAGGCGGACGTGGACCGGGTGCAGGAGTTCCGCAAATGCATCGAATGCTACCTGTGCCAGGATGTCTGCCACGTCCTGCGCGATCAGTCGCGCAAGGACGCCTTCGTCGGGCCGCGGTTCATGATCCGTCTCGCGTCGCTGGAGATGCACCCGCTGGACACGGAGGACCGCATCCCCGCCGTGCGCAAGGACTTCGGGTCCGGCTTGTGCAACATCACGCGCTGTTGCACCGAGGTCTGCCCCGAGCACATCGAAATCACCGACAACGGAATCATTCCTCTCAAGGAGCGGGTGGTGGATCGCTTTTACGATCCGCTCCTGTGGCTGCGCCGGACGATCTTCAGGAGGTAACGCCATGCCGCGAGCCAAGCAGCTGACCGTTCAACTGGCCAACAAGCCCGGGACGCTGGCCCAGGTCGCCCAGGCCCTGGGCAAGGCCAAGGTGAACATGCGGGCGCTGGCCGTGTTCGAGGGCCGGGCCAAGATCATCGCCGACGATCCGGCGAAGGGGAGGGACGCGCTCCAGAAAGAGGGGCTCTACGCGTCGATCGAGGATTGCCTGACGGTGGACATGACCGACCACCCGGGTTCTCTGGGAGACATCTGCGCCCGGCTCACGGGTGCCGGGATCAACATCGACTATGCCTACACGGGCATCACGCAGGCGGCGGGGAAGGCGGTCGTGGTGATGGTGGTCAGCGACCTGGACAAGGCCGCCCGAATCGCCGGCTGATCAGTCCTCCGCGTACTTCTGCTTGAGGACCTGGAGGACGGCGGGATCCGCCAGGGTCGTGGTATCCCCCAGCGCCCGGCCCTCCGCGATGTCCTTCAGAAGCCGGCGCATGATCTTGCCCGAGCGGGTCTTCGGCAGCTCGGCGGTGAACACCACGTCGTCCGGCCGCGCCAGGGCGCCGATCTTGTGCACCACGTGGGCCTTCAGCTGGTTCACCAGGTCGCCGTCGCTCCGGATCCCTTCCTTGAGGGTGACGAAGGCGGCCAGCGCCTGACCCTTGAGATCGTGCGCCTTGCCGACCACGGCCGCCTCGGCCACGGCGGGATGATCCACCAGAGCGCTCTCGACCTCCATGGTGCCGATCCGGTGTCCGGCGACGTTCAGGACGTCGTCCACCCGGCCCAGGAGCCAGAAATACCCCTGGCGGTCCCGCCGTGCCCCGTCGCCGGGGAAGTACGTCCCTCTGTCCCACTTCGACCAGTACTGCTGCACGTAACGCTCCGGATCGCCGTAGATGGTCTGCAGCATCGCGGGCCAGGGTCTCTTGATGGCCAGGTAGCCCCCGCCCTCCTTGACCACGCGGCCGGCGTCGTCCAGGACCTCCGCCTCGATGCCGGGGAAAGGGTGCGTTGCCGATCCCGGCTTGGTCGACGTGAGTCCCGGCAGGGGCGTGATCAGGATCATGCCCGTCTCGGTCTGCCACCAGGTGTCGACGATCGGGCAGCGTGCGCGCCCGACGTGCTTGCGGTACCACATCCAGGCCTCGGGATTGATCGGCTCCCCCACGGTCCCGAGCAGGCGCAGCGACGAGAGGTCGCTCTTCGCGGGCCAGTCATCCCCCCAGCGCATGAAGGCCCGGATGGCGGTCGGCGCCGTGTAGAAAATCGACACGCCGTACTTCTCACAGATCTGCCAGAAACGGCCGCGGTCCGGCCAGTCCGGGGCCCCCTCGTACATCAGGACGGTGGCCCCGTTCGACAGGGGGCCGTAGACGACGTAGGAATGGCCCGTGACCCAGCCGATGTCCGCCGTGCACCAGTACACGTCCTCCGGCCTCAGGTCGAAGATCCAGCGTGTGGTGGTGTGGACGCCGACCATGTATCCGCCCGTCGCATGCACGATCCCCTTCGGCTTGCCGGTGGTCCCGGAGGTGTAAAGAATGTACAACATGTCCTCCGAGTCCATCGGCTCGGGCGGGCAGTCGGCGGAGCGATCCTGCATGAGGTCGTGCCACCAGCGGTCCCGCCCTTCCTTCATCTGCACGGGGAAATTGCCGCGCCGCACCACCACGACGTGGCGGATGCTCGGCGTGCCGAGGAGGGCCTCGTCGGCGAACTTCTTCAGGGGCACCTCGGCTCCCCGGCGGAACCCGCCGTCGGCGGTCACCAGCACCCTGGCCCTGGCGTCGTTGATCCGATCCTGCAGGGAGGCGGAGGAAAAGCCCCCGAAGACGACGCTGTGCACCGCGCCGATCCGGGCGCAGGCGAGCATGGCGATCGCCAGCTCCGGAATGAGGGGCATGTACAGGGTGACCCGGTCTCCCTTCCGCACGCCGAGCTCTTTCAGGACGTTGGCGAACTGGCAGGTCTCCCGGTGCAGCTGGGAGTAGGTCAGAGTGCGCCCGTCGCCCGGCTCCCCCTCCCAGAGGATCGCCGCCTTGTTGCGCACGGGGGTGGCGAGGTGGCGATCGAGGCAGTTGAAGCTGGCGTTCAGCTTGCCGCCCACGAACCAGCGGGCGTGCGGCGGGTTCCAGGCCAGCACTTTCTTCCAGGGCTTGAACCAGGCGAGCTCGCGCGCGCACGACGCCCAGAAGGCCCCGGGGTTCCTGCGCGCCCTGGCGTAGACTCCCGGGTCGCGGACGATGGCGCGTCGCCGGAAGGCTGGATCCGGGCGGAAGACGCGCTTCTCGTGCAGCAGGACATCGATGCCGGCCCGGTTTCCAGGTGGCTTGCGCGGCACGATTCACCTCGTCTGCAAGCTAGGAGTGTGTCCGAGTATTGGGCCGGGTGATGCGAGGCGCCGCGCCGATGTCCGATGCCCGAGCATCGTCGAGGCGCGGCAACGAAGCAGACGGCCCCACGCCGCCGGAACCCGAAGGGCGCATGGGGATTGCGGCCGCATACCGCGTCGCTCGTCGTCGGCGATGAACCCGCATCGCTTTCCTCCTCGCTCCTTGTCTGCGAACCGCAGCCCCATGCGCGCGGCCCGGCCGAATACTCGGACACACTCCTGGAGCGGGCAGGGCGCCGACTATAGCCAATGGTCTCGCGGAGTGTCAAACGGGATTCTCCATTATGATCCCGCGCGCCGGCCATCCGGGAGCCGGTCCGAATGCTCGGACAGACGCCCGGGCTGGCTCGCCCGGGAAGGAGGCTGCGTGGCGGTCCTGGACTATCTGATCTCCCGATCCCTGCCCTTCGTTCCACGGGGGGTGGTCAGGGCCTTCTCGCGGCGCTACATCGCGGGGGACGCCCTGGAGGACGCCGTGCGAGTGGTGCGCGGGCTGAACGGCGACGGTTACATGGCGACCCTCGACGTCCTGGGCGAGAGCGTGGACCCGGAGCGAGCTGGTGGAAGGTGCGGTGGGCGACTACATGCGGGCCCTGCGCGCCATCCGCGAGGAGAGGATCGACTCCAATGTGTCGGTCAAGCTGACCCAGATCGGCCTCAAGCTCGACCCCGAGTTCTGCCTCGCCAACGTGCGCCCTGGCTCTCGCGGCGGGGGAGCGCGGGAACTTCGTGCGCATCGACATGGAGGACTCGACCTGCACCTCCGCGAACCTGGACCTGTACCGCTCCCTCCGGAGAGAGGGAATCGACAATGTCGGCGTGGTCCTGCAGGCCTGCCTCAGACGCAGCCTCGCGGACGCCCGGGCCCTCCCCGAGCGCTCGAACGTCCGGATCTGCAAGGGCATCTACGTCGAGCCCCGGGCGCTCGCGTACCACGACCGCCGGGTGATCAGCAAGAACTACGTCCGCATCCTGGAGGAGCTTCTCGATCGAGGCGCCTACGTCGGCATCGCCACGCACGACGAGGATCTGATCTGGGAGGGGATGCGGCTTGTCGACCTGAAGCGGGCCGGCCCCGATCGGTACGAGTTCCAGATGCTCCTGGGGGTTGACGAGGAGCTTCGCGGGCTGGTGCGCAGGGACGGTCATCGCCTGCGCGTCTACGTTCCCTACGGCCCGCACTGGTACGCCTACTCCCTGAGGCGGCTGAAGGAGAACCCGCGCATCGCGGGATACGTCCTGATGAACCTGCTCGGCCGCCGCCCGGCCCCGTCCTGAGGCCGGGGAGGCCGGGGAGCGCCTCAGGCAATCTCGCGATCGTCCGCGGTGTTGCGCGGTATCTCCGGGGGATGGACGGTCCCTTCACGGCCGGCTCGGATGGGCGCAGCCTGCCTGAAGACCAGGGTCACCTCGGTCCCCTTGAAAGGGGCGCTCACGACCGAGATGTCGGCGCCGATGATGTCGAGCATCTGCCGGGCGGCCCAGAGGCCGAGGCCGGCGCTCTTTTTCTCGGGCTTGGTCGTGAAGAACGGCTCGAAGATGCGCCCCTGGTGCTCCGGCCTGATGCCAATCCCTGAATCGCTCACCCTGGCCGTCACGTGCTCGCCTTCGTGGGTGGTCGTGATGACGATCGTCCCGCCGCCGAACGGCATGGCCTCGACGGCATTGACGATGATGTTGAGGATCGCCTGGTGGATGCGCGCTGCCGGGCCCATCACCGGCGGGATGTCCCCGTAGCGCTCTTCGAACACGATGTTCTTCTCGCCCGCCCGGCGCCGGCACAGGAGGATGGCCTCCCGGAACAGGACGTTGACGCTGAACGGCGCGCGGCCGGGTCGTGCCAGAGTGTAGCCAGCGAGGTGGCGGAGCGTCCCGGCCAGGCCGTCCGCGCCCGCCTTCAGGGCGTCGACCTGCTTGCGGAGGTCGGAGGACAGGTCGGGGCGCGAAGCGATCGCCGCGGCCGCTCCCACCACCGCCTGCAGCGGCTCCTTCATCTGGTGGGAGGCGATTTCGACATAGGCCCCCAGCGATCGGTACGTCTCTCCGGCCATGATGTGGTCCTGGCTCAGGCGGAGCTCCTCGCGCAATTCGAGCAGGGTCCGGGCGTCCTCGGATTCCTGTCGCCTGGATGCGCGAAGGACTCCGGACGTGTAGGCCAGGAGCGCGACCGCCACTCCGGCAAGGGCGCGCAGTGTGGCGCCCCGGGACACGGGGAGGAGCCAGACGCCGACCGCCAGGGCCGTACCGGCGACGGCGCCGGCGGCGGCGCTGCGGGAGCTCCATGGTGAGTGGCGCTTCTTCATCGGGGCTCCTCCGGACCTGCAACGGGGGGCGCCGCCTCGGCGCGCGCCTTCTGGATTTCCGCCATACGCGCGGGATTCTTGTGCGGCCCGGGCGGGGCGGCATAGACGAGATCCGTGGCCACCCGCCCGCCCGCCAGGTGCTCGTCGACGATCCGCTGCGCCTTCTCGGGAGTGACCTGCCCGTACCAGACGTCGTCCGGATAGATCACCACCATCGGACCGTTCCCGCACTGGTTGAAGCACCCCGCCTTGTTCACCCGGATCTCCGTCTTGAGGCCGCGCGCAGCGACCGCCTCCTTGAGGACGCGGTGGATCTCCGCCGATCCGTCGAAGGGGCAGTACTCCCCGTGAGTGCATACGAACACATGGCGCCGGTACTGTCCCATCGGCTCCTCTCGCCCGAGGAGGCAAAGTATCATAAGGCGCGCGGCGGAAACAATGCGCCGGTCCGGGCGGCCGGCGGGGTAGACTGGGCTCGGAGGGGTCGATTGATGGATGCGCACACGAGCGCTCTCGAGAGCCTGATATCGCGGGGGACCGTTCCGGTCTTCCCCCTCCCCGATCTCGTCTTCTTTCCGCACGCCGCCCTGCCGCTGCACATCTTCGAGCCGCGCTACCGCCTGATGGTGGAGGACGCGCTGCGCGGCGACCGGATGATCGCCATGGCCCTCCTCCAGCCCGGGTGGGAGAGCGGTTACGACGGCAGTCCCGAGGTCTTCCCTCTGGCCTGCGCCGGAGTCATCGAGGAGGAGGTTCTCCTCCCGGGCGGCCGATTCAACATCCGGCTGCGCGGGCTGGCCCGGGTGGAGATCCGCTCCTTCGTCCAGGAGAGCCCCTATCGGATCGCCGCGGTGCGGGTGCTTCAGGACCGGAACGAGGAGGATGGGCCCCTCGTCGCGGAGGAGAAGAAGCGGCTGCTGGCCTTCTGCTCCGGACTCCTCCAGGAGATCTCGGGGGGCGCGGCGCGGCCCTTCGCCGCGGACAGCGGCGTCCCGTTCGTCGCGGCGGTCAACACGCTCTGCCAGAGCCTGATCATGGAGACCGGCACCAAGATGCAGCTCCTGGGCATGGACGACGTGGTGGAGCGCTGCCGCGCCCTGGTGAGACTTCTGGAGGAGCGCTGGAGGGAGATCGCCCTGATCGAGGCGGGCCGGCACGCTCCGTCCGGCTCGGACGTTCACTGAACCGGAATGCGTGACTAGAACGGTGCGACGCCGCGCACGGAGGCGATGCGCGCCACCACTTCACCGATCTTGTTGTTGGGCGTCGAGGCGCCGGCGGTGAGCCCGACGGTCGTCGGCCGGCCCGGCAGCCAGTCGCGCGCGATCGCCTCGCCGCCGCTCCCGAAGGGCTTGTGGCGTATGACCTCGGCGCTCTCGATGCAGGCGGCTTCCTCGATGTGGAAGGTCGGAACGTGGCGCGAGGACAGCGCCGCGAGGTGGCTGGTGTTGCTGCTGTTGTAGCCCCCGATGACCACCATCAGGTCCGGTTTCCTGTCGATGAGCTCCAGGACGGCGTCCTGCCGATCCTGCGTGGCGCTGCAGATGGTGTCGAAGGCGCGGAAGCGGTCGTCCAGCGCGTCCGCACCGTGACGGTCGGCCAGGGCGGCGCGAATCATGTCCTGGATCTCGAGCGATTCCGACGACAGCATCGTGGTCTGATTGGCCAGCCCGATCCGGCCCAGATGCGCGTCGGGGTCGAAGTTGGCCGAGCATGCGGCGGCGAATTTCTGCAGGAACGCCGCACAGTCTCCGCCTCGACGGATGTAGTCGCACACCCATTGCGCTTCGGCGCGATCGCGCACGACCAGGTACCTCCCGCCCGGATACTGCGTGGTGCGCGACGCCGTCGCCCGGGTCTCCTCATGCGCGTACTTGCCATGGATGAGGGCGGTGAAGCCGGTGGCGGAGAACCGATCGACGTTCTTCCAGACGTTGAGGACCGAACCGCACGTGGTGTCGACCAGGATGCAGCCGGCCTGGCGCAGGCTCTCCAGCTCCTGCATGGTGACCCCGAAGGCGGGCAGGATGACCACGTCTCCTGGCCGCACCGCCTCGAGGCCGGGGCCCAGCCCGTCGGCCTCACGCAGGAAGAGGATTCCCATCTCCTTCAGCCGCGCGTTCACGTGCGGGTTGTGGATGATTTCGCCGGTCAGGTAGATGGTGTGGCCGGGGAACTTCCTGCGGGTTTCGTACGCATACTCGACCGCCCGATCGACCCCGTAACAGAACCCGAACTCGCGGGCGAGCAGGAACGTCAACGGCCCCGCCTCGAGCCGGAGCCCGGAGGCCTTCAAGCGCTCGACGATGGCGCTGTGATAATCGGCGCGGAGCTCGGGCTTGATCTCCTCACGGAGCCCGAACCCCTTCTGGAAGTAAGACACGTCGCCCATCCCGCCCACCGTCGCCCCGTCCGATGCACTCGTCCGACGCCCATTCTACACGATGGCTTCCGCCCTCAGATGCCGGCCACGCGCTCGGGGCAGGAGGCGATGTTCATGTCGGAGTCGCGCAGGAAATTGACCAGCGTGATGCGGAAGGCGCGGGCGGTGTCGACGGCAAGGGTCGTCGGGCCGGAGATGGCGCATACGATGGGGATGCCGGCGACGGCGGCCTTCTGCAGGATCTCGAAGGAGGTGCGGCCCGAGACGAGGAGGATGGAGTCGCCGGTCCCCAGGCCGTCGAGAGCCATCCGTCCCACCACCTTGTCGACTGCGTTGTGGCGTCCCACGTCCTCGCGGCAGACACGCAGCCGCCCGCCCGGATCGAAGAGGGCCGCCGCATGGAGCGCCCCGGTGCGCCCGAAGCTTTCCTGCGCCTCCAGCAGGGTGCCGGGGAGCGACGCGAGCACCTCCCGCCTGACCGTCAGCCCGGACTCGACCGGACGCGCCCGGGTCGCGAGGGCCTCCAGGGAGGCCTTGCCGCACAGGCCGCACGCGGCGCTCGCCATCAGGTTCCGGCGCATCCTCCCGGGGTCGAACCCGGCGCCGGGCGCGAGGGTCACGTCGACCACGTTCGCCTCCCCGGCCTCGCCGCTTTGGCACTGCCGGATGGACTCGATGGCGTCGAAGGAGGGGACGACCCCCTCGGTCAGGGAGAATCCGGCCGCCAGCTCGATGTCGTGACCCGGGGTGCGCATGATCACGGCCAGAGCCTCTCCCCGGACCCTGATCTCGAGGGGTTCCTCGACCACCATCCAGTCGGAGAGCTCGGTGGCCCTGCCGTCACGGACCTTCCAGATCGATTTCAACTCCACGGGGTCGCGGGGCATCGTGAAGCCATTCTAGCGGATTCCCCGCGCGCGGGACGGGCCGGCTCGCTCGGAAAACTCCCGGGTGCAGCCCTCCGCGAGCCCCCCGGGAGGGCCGCTGCGCGGGCCCCGCGGGGGGATCCGCTGCGGCCACTTTGATCTTGACAGAGGCACGGGGTTCTGCAAAGGTATGCCGTCATTCCGACACATCGGACGGCCGACTGCGCGAGGGAGCGATGAGAAGGACGATCGTCTTCAGGGGATTTCTGCTGGCGTTCATGGCGGCCGTGCTCTCGGGCCATGCCTGGGCGCAGAACCGGGACAAGGCGTGGGAGGTGACGCCCGAGCTGGGCTGGATCCAGTTCGGCTCGCCGCACCTCGGTGACGGCACCACGGTCGTGCTCGCGCCGCTGGCCATCCCGCCCCGGCGCGAGGTCACGGTGGTCACGTCGGACATCGACGACAGCCTGTCCTATGGATTCCGCTTCGGATATCACTGGACGAAGAGCCAGATGATCGAATTCGGCTTCAGCGGAACGGCCACCGACGGCGTGTTCCAGGCCCACAAGACGGTGTTCGATACGACCGACCCGCCCCCCGACACCGTGACGAGCGACGTCACCAAGAGCGAAAACGTCAGCATCGACCTCATCGTCGGTCATGCGAATTACGTCTACAACTTCTTCATGCACCATCGCGGCAAGGTGGTCGGCTTCGTGACGGGAGGCATCGGGATCGTCAACACGAGCATCTTCGGACAAACGGCCGATCCGGACCTGCAGCCGATCCTCGACGGGCTGGTCGGCGACGAGAACTCGCTGATGTTCAATTACGGCGCCGGCATCCGGTTCTTCGGCAGCGAGAAGGCCGGATTGCGGTTCGATATCCGTCAGGTGCGCTACGATTCCTCGTCCCGCACGCAGCAGGACCACCTCGAGGCCGGCATCGCCCTGACCCTGGTGCTGGGCGGCGCCTGATTCACGCCCCCCTCATTCCCCCGCAGTGTCCGGCAGGAGCGCGTCGATCTCGTCGATGAGAACGACGTTGTCCGAGATGCACTGGACGGCCAGGGCGGCCGTGATCAGGTTCATCCCGAGCGCGAGAAGCGCGAGCGACCCGTGCACCCAGCCGGGCAGCGCGTGGGTGTGCGCCCCGCCTCCGAGGATGAAGGCCGCCATGGTCACGAGCGGAGTGAAGGTCAGCCAGGGGAAAAGGCGGGCCTTGAACCTCACGGTGCGTTCCGTCAGCGAGACCGGCAGGACGTACTGATGGACCACCTTCTTGATGCGGCTGCCCGTTCCGACGAAGTAGAACAGGGTCATCGTATGGGTGAACAGCACGATGACGATCCCGAAGAGCGCGAACCGGATGTGTGCCCCCGGCCCGAGGGTGCCCGCGGACGTCCGGAAGCCGTCGTAGGTGATCCACCCGAGCAGGATCACGCTCGCGACATAAAGGAACCCGAGGATGCGCGCCACCGGAACGTTATGGAGCATGCGGGCAATCGGCCTTCAGGCGGCCCAACGGGGCAGCTTCCGCTTCAGGAGGACATCGAGCCCCAGAGAGCGCCCCGCGGCAGTCAGGTAGGCCGTGACCAGGAGAAGGGCGAACACGACGGGGCGATCGGTGCTCAGGAGAGGCGTCCCGCCCGCCAGGAGGTAATTCAGGCAGAGGAAGAGGCCCCCGATTGCCGCCAGCCGCGTGGCACACCCCAGCAGAAGGGCCGCGCCGACGGCCACCTCTCCGAAGACCACGAGGTGGGCGAAAATCTCCGCGTGGGGGATCACGACCTTCTGCAGAAACGGGACGTAGAAGTCGTACGCCTCCCCGCCGGCCCACTTGACCAGGGTTTCGCGAAGGGGGGCGCCGCCGAAGTCCCCCTCCAGCTTCTCGAGGCCGAACCGCAGCATGAAATAGCCGGCGTACAGTCGTGCCGGCACCCCCACGAGGGGTGAGCTGTAGTCTTCAATCCGGCCCTTGAGAAATCCGATGACGCGACCTCCCGATCCGGGACGGCGGGCATCCTACCATGTTGCAAGCCGGCCGAAAACTCGGACAGGCAGGAAGCCCCGCTGCACGAATGCACCGGAAGAATCGCCCCGGCATGGTCGTCGACGGGCCCCCATGGGAGAATCTTGCATTGGGGAGGGCAGACGGGTGCCACTCTCCGATTTCCCCCTGCCGTGCGGGCCGGTGGCCCGCACGGCTTCCTCATTATTTCAGGGTCCCGCTTCCGGAAAGGCCGCCGGGTGCAGCGCCCTGGCGACCTCTTCGATGCCCGCGACCACCCTCGGGCCGGGGCGTTCGATCGCCTCGCTGACGACCAGCAGCCGGCCGCTCCTGACCGCCGGCACCGAAGCCCAGGCCGGATCACGCTTCATTCGTTCCAGGAAGTCCCGGTTCTGGGGCGTGGTCAGGATCACCTCGGGGGCGCGCCCGATGGCCGACTCGACGTCGAACGAAGGCCAGGCCGCCGGCGCATCCGCGGTGATGGACTCGCCGCCCGATTGAGCGAGCGCATCGGTGAGGAAGGCCGACCGTCCGGGCACGACCAGCGGCTCTCCCCAGACGATGAACAGGATTCGGGGGAGGGGCTGCTTCGAGACCCTGGCCCGGACCGTGTCGAGGCGGGCCTGCAGGCGGCCCACGCGGTCGTTCCCGACCTGTTCCTCGCCGAGCAGCGAGGCGAGATCGCGAAGCGCTCCGAGGACGCGCTCCACGTTGGGGGTGTCGATCGTGTACAGGGGCAGGCCAAGCGCCGCCGCCTGCCCGCTCAGGGAAGGATCGTTGCCGCTCGTCGTGCCGATCAGAAGGTCCGGCTCCAGGCTGCGGATCGTTTCCAGACTGGGGTTCAGGAGGCCGCCCACTCGGGCGATCGCGGCGCTCCCGGCGGGCAGCTCGCAAAAATCGCTCACGCCCACGACCCGCCCCTGCGCCCCCAGGGCGAACAGGGAATCGGTCACGCTGGGCGCGAGCGATACGATTCGCCGGGGATGGAGGGGCACCATGACCGTGCGCCCCAGCCCATCGTGCACCGCCCGGGTCCTCTCGGGGGCCTCGCGGCGGCAGGACGGCAGGAGGCCCGGAAGGCACGACGCGACCAGCAGAGCGGTGGTCGGAAGGGCCCGAATCCAGTGGCGGTTGGCATGGCTCGCGGTCATTGGGGGCTCCCGTGAACCGGGCCGGCCACTCTAGAGCGGGGGGACCGGCCTGTCAAGGAAGCCCTTCCTCCCAGGATGGAGCCGCTATCCAATATTTTGACGGGAGCGGTGGGACAACATCGGGCGGTGCTCCGGCCCGAGCCAGGGCGGCCCGGGGATCCTCCGCCGATTCCTTGAATTGACCCCCCACCGGACGTTACGTTTGCGCCGCTATCTTTGTGTCATTCAGTCTCCTTCCATGGGAGGCGACGGGACATCGGGATCGGATGAATCTCCTCAACAGTCTTCTCGCGATCCTTCGAACGGTGCCGCCCTGGGGATGGGCCTGCGCGGTCCCGGGAGGGATCGTCCTCGGCTGGCTCATGGGTCGAATCGCCGGCCGCCGGGGCCGGCCCGCGCGCCGCCCGGTGCGCGACGAGAGCGAGCTCTCCGCCCTGCGTGACCTGAGGTCGAGCGTCGCGCGCCTCGAGGCGGAGAACACGGCCCTCTCCAACTTCTTCCTGCTCCTGCCGGATTTCACCAAGGAGATCAATTCGCGCATGGAGAGGCGCGCCATCGCCCCCCTGCTCGTGAAGATCACCGAGCGCCTGTTCGCGCCGACCCAGGTCCTGATGTTCATCCTGGACGAACGGGTCAACAAGCTCATCCTGCAGCAGCAGCGAGGACTGGCCGACGACGTGAAGATCGGCTTCCAGGTCAAGATGGGGGAGGGTCGGATCGGCTGGGTCGCCGAGCACAAGGTCCCCATGGACACCAACGACTTCATTCGCGAGATGCGGCAATCGGGGGCGAGCCTGGACGTGCCGGGCCACTTCCGCTTCAAGACCGAGCTGTGCGCGCCCATGGTGCACGAGGGGCGCATTCTCGGCGTGATCAGCGTGGGTGGAATCACGCGCCACTACAAGTACGAAAAGACGATGCTCAACCTGATCGCCGACCTCGGCAGCATCGCCCTGCACAACAACACGCTGTTCTCGCAGGTCCAGGAGATGGCGAACTCCGACGGGCTCACCAAGCTCTACAACAAGCGGTTCTTCATGGACCAGCTGTCGATGGAGATCATCAAGGCGGAGAAGGGCCACTATCCGGTTTCGGTGTTCATCTTCGATCTCGATCACTTCAAGCACTACAACGACACCCAGGGGCACCAGGCGGGGGACGAGGTGCTCAAGATGACCGGCCAGATCCTGCGCGAGATGGTGCGTCCCGACGACACCCCCGCACGTTACGGCGGGGAGGAGTTCATCGTCATCCTGCCGCAGACGCCCAAGGAGGGGGCCATGGTGGCGGCCGAGCGCATCCGCGCCAGGGTGGCGTCGCACCCGTATCCGAACCGGGAGAGCCAGCCGCTGAAGACCGTATCCTTGAGCGGCGGCGTGGCCACATTCCCCGACGACGGGCGCAACGGCACCGACCTGATCGCCTCGGCGGACGCCGCCCTCTACCGGGGGAAGCAGGCCGGGCGCAACAGGGTCATGCGGGCCGAGACGAAGTACTTCTCGGACGGCTCCGAAGACGCCTACTACGGCGTCAACAACGGCTGAGGCGGGAGTCGGACGGTCGATGCAGAGTCGGCGCAAGAAACTGATGAAGGATCTGAAGGACAGGGGAGAGCTGCGCGGCGTGAGCACCGCCGGCGCCCTGACCGACCTGCTGTACGACGAGATGACCGATCTGCCGACCGTGCCCCTCCTCCTGGGCCGGATCCGGCGCATGCTCAAGGCGTCCCACCAGCTCGGCCTCCTGTCGATCAGCGTTCTGCAGAACGAGCGCGGGGTGCAGACCCTCGGGTGGCAGGGCTACGAGTCGCTGGTGCGCGGCGTGGCCTCCTTCCTGGTCGAGATCAAGAGGGTGGCATTGCGGCGCGACGACTACATCTCCGAAGTCATGATCAGCGGCAACGCGTTCGTCATCCTCCTGTCGCCGCCACGGGGCGAGCAGAGCATCTCCTATTCCGACATCGACAAGGTGCGCTGCCGGGTGGCCCTCCAGATGGAACGCTTCGTCCGCGACCAGCTGCCCGCCGAGGTGAAGGAGACCGTCGGCCTGTATGTCGGCTGCACCGTCCTGACCCAGGACCCGGCGGTGCGCTTCGAGCGGCTGGTCTACTCCGCGCTGGAGCAGGCCTTCACGGACTCGCTCCTGCAGAGGAAGAAGGAGCAGCACGACGCAACCATCCGCCTGCGGACGGTGCTGCGGGCGGAGGCGCTCCGCGCCGTGTACCAGCCGGTCATCGACGTCCTCGAAAAGCGGGTGGTCGGCTACGAGGCGCTCATCCGGGTCCCCGACAACAGCTTCCCGGGTCCGGACCAGCTGTTCCAGGCCGCCTACGACAACGATGCCGTCTGGAAGCTCGACCGGTTGTGCCGGGAGCGCGCGATCCGGGGCGCGCAGGGCCTGAGGGAGGACGAGCTCCTGTTCCTCAACCTGGAGCCGGATTCCATCCACGACCCCGCCCTGCGCTCCGAAACAACCTTCGCCCTGCTCAGGGACATGGGCCTCAAGCCCACGCAGGTGGTCCTGGAGATGACCGAGCACTCGGCGGTGCGCGACTTCACGGCGCTGCGCCAGCTTCTGAACTACCTTCAGTTCCATGGCTTCCGGCTGGCGGTGGACGACGTGGGATCGGGGTATTCCGGTCTCAAATCGATCGCGGAGATCAAGCCGGACTTCATCAAGATCGACATGGCGCTCATTCGCGACATCCACCTGCACCCGATCAAGCAGGACCTCACGGGTACGATCTCCCGGTTCTCGACCAGCTCAGGCATCACACTGATCGCCGAAGGCGTGGAAACCAGCGACGAGCTCCGTTGCCTGCAGTCCCTCGGGGTCCGCTATGCGCAGGGGTTCCTGTTCGCCCGGCCCGGGCCGCCGTTCCCCGAGGCCGACCTCAGCGGCATCGATGATTGAGGCGTTCCGGGCGTTTTCTCGCGAAGGACGCCGTAAAAGAGGAGAGCCGCTTCATGCGTACAGAAGCGGCTCCATTCTGAGGATCTGTCGTGGTTGTTGTTACGTATCTCAGCCCTCTCGGACTGGTAAGAGAAGGGCTCGTGCCTTCTAGACCGCCCGCTTCTCCTGCGAACGGGACTGGCTCCACGCTCCCATGATCTGGCAGGTCTTGGCAGTCTCGACCTCGATCCACCGGTGATAGACCTTCCGGCGGGACGGGTCGATCTGGTATGAAACGTTTGCGAAGCTGAAATTAATCATCCCGTTCTGCGACTGCGACGATTTCTTCCTGGCGACTCCCGAGCCCTTTTTGATCACCAAGCGTCCTCCCGAAGTTGACTACATATAGAGCAATATTCCTGCCAGACGATCCAGTCCGGTGCCACATCGTGCAGGGGGCTGGACCATTTCACAACTGATTGAGCAGAATGGGCTTTCGTGAGTCACTCGGGCCTGTCCGGGGGCCATGAAACGAGCATCCGGCTGCCGGCACGGACCGACTCCGTCACTCTGACGCACCGTCCGGTTGACTTAAATGCGTCAAAGTGACAGACTTTCCGCGCCTGCGGGAGGGCCCGACGTGTCCTTTCATGGAAAGCAGATCCTGCTCATCGACCCGGTAACCCGCCACGAGACCGAGTCGCTGATGCGCGGGCTCGGCATGGAGGTCCGGCCGGTCAACGGGGTCGATGCGGCGCTCGAGGCGGTCTCCCGCGAGGAGTTCGACATGGCCCTGGTCGACGTGGGACTCTCCGGCAGCGGCGCGGACGGAATCCTGGCGCGGCTGCGTGCGAGACAATCGGTTCCTTCCATATTGGTCCTGACGGGAGAGGAGTCGGTGCGCCGCGCCATTCGGGCTCTCGAGCACGGCGCCGACGACTACCTGGTGCGGCCGCTCGACCGGTCGGAGGTGGTGGCGCGCCTGGGCCGCATCCTCGAATGGCAGCATGCCGGCGATCGCGCGGTCCACCTGCAGGAAGAGTTGAGCCGCAAGTATCTCGTCGGCAACCTGGTGAGCCGCTCGGAAGGCATGCAGCGGGTGCGCGACCAGATCCTGCAGGTCGCAGGCGCCCGCAGCACCGTTCTCATCATGGGGGAGAGCGGCGTCGGCAAGGAGCTCGTCGCCAAGGCGATCCATTACAACTCCCCCCGGCGCGAGGCGCCGTTCATCGCCATCAACTGCTCCGCCATTCCCGTCAATCTGATCGAGAGCGAGCTGTTCGGGCACGAGCGCGGCGCGTTCACGGGGGCGGTCGGGCGGCAGAAGGGAAAGTTCGAGCTGGCGGACGGTGGGACCATTCTCCTCGACGAGGTGGGGGACATGGACCTGCTGACCCAGGCGAAGCTCCTGCGGGTCCTCGAAGAGCGCGCCTTCATGCGGGTGGGTGGAGGGCGCGAGGTGCGCGTCGACGTGCGGGTCGTCGCGGCGACCAACACCGATCTGGAGGATCTGATCCGCCGGAGGCGGTTCCGCGAGGACCTCTACTTCCGCTTGAAGGTGATCGGCATCTTCGTCCCGCCGCTGCGCGATCGGCAGGAGGACATTCCCGAGCTGGCGCGCGTCCTGCTCGAGCAGATCTGCCGCGAAAACGGTCTCAGGCGCCGGCGACTGACCGCCCGCGCCACGGCCGCTCTGCAGCGCTATTCCTGGCCGGGCAACGTGCGCGAGCTCAAGAACGTCCTGGAGAGCACGGCGATCACCCGGGCCGGGGAGGTCCTGCGCGAATCGGATCTCCCGAACCGGTTGAGCGTGAATGCGTCCTCCCCGTCACCCGGCGGCCGGACACGCGCCGGGTCCACGCTGCGCGAGATGGAACGCGAGCTGATCCGGCGCACCCTGTCCCGGCACGAGGGGAACCGCACGCACGCGGCGCGCGCTCTCCGGATCGGGGTCCGCACCCTGCAGCGCAAGATCCAGTCGTACGGCATCCGCATGCCCTCGTCCCGCGGTCGCCGCCCGGCGGCCTTCAAAGGTTGACCCGGACGCCCAGGCCGTCCTCGTCGTGGAGCGGCAGGATGTCCCCGTGGTCGATGAGGACTCCGCCCCGGGCCACGTCGTCCACCAGATCGAGATGCCCGTCGAGGTCGGCGCGCTCGACGTTCGGCGCCGCCAGGGCGAAGTGCAGGGCGGCGGCGATGCCGATGCGCGACTCGTCCATGCAACCGATCATCGCGCCCAGCCCGGCGCCGCCGGTGCGGCGCGCAATCTCCATCGCCTCTCCGATGCCCCCCGATTTCATCAGCTTGATGTTGACCAGGTCGGCCGCGCGCGCCTCGACGAGGCGCGCGGCGTCCCGGGCGTCCTGGACCGACTCGTCCGCCATGATCGGTGTCGCGAACTCGTCGGCGAGCCGCCGCATCCCCTCGAGGTCGTCCGCGGGCGTCGGCTGCTCCAGGAGCTCGATCTCGCCGGGCTCGAGCGCCGCGAGGAATCGACGCGCCTGATCGACGCGATATCCCTGGTTGCCGTCGGCGCGCAGAACGATTGCGGGCCCCAGCGACCGTCGCAGGGAGCGCAGGGTCTTCAGGTCCTGCTCCCAGTCCTCTCCAATCTTGACTTTCAGGATGCGGAAGCCGGCGTCCCTGAATCGCAGGGCCCGGTCGAGGGTCGCCGCCTCGTCGTCGATGCCGAGGGTGATGCTGGTCGGCAGGCGATCGCGCCGCATGCCGAGGAGGCGCATGAGGGGCACGCGGGCCCGGCGCCCCGCGAGATCGTAGAGCGCCATCTCGGCCGCCGCCCGGGCGCCAGGGGCCCCGGGGGCCGCGTCGCGGGCGCGCCGGGCGAACCCCGCCGGATCGGCGGCGTCCGATTCCCGCAGGAGCGGCAGGAGCCGATCCTGCAGGGCCAGGAGCGCGGCCGCCGCCGTCTCGCCCGTGACCTCGGCGGCCGGGGCGGCGCAGCCGAACCCGGTCCGCCCGTCCGAGGTGTCCACCTTGAGGAGGATGTTGTCGGCCGTGGTGTAGGTGTGTCCGGCGATTCGATACCCCTCGGCCAGGCGGAAGGAGATCGGAATCGCCTCGACGTGGAGTATGCGGATCATCCCGGCAGTCGGGGGAACCGGCGGCGGAGCTCCAGAAGGATCGGCCCGACCCCGTCCCGGAGCGGATCGACGCAGGGGATGCCGTGGCGCGCTCGCATCGACTCCGCATGCCGGCGCGCCTCCTCCGGTTGCAGGCCCTCGTGGTTGAGGGCGATCGCCAGGACGGGCGTGCCGCTCAGGAGCCGGATGACCTCCATCTCCCGATCCACGCCCGCGAGCGGGAAATCGGGAAACCCGTCGTAGTGGGCGCGCGCCGGAGCGTGCTGCAGGACCACGGCATCGGGGCGCGCGCCCGCCAGGATTTCGAACCCGCCCGGATAGGCGGGGTGGGTGAGGCAGCCCTGGCCCTCGACGACGATGACATCGGGGCGCTCCTCGCGAAACGCCCGCAGCACCTGGTGCTCGATTTCACCCGACACGAAGTCGTTCACCAGGCTGTCCATGATGAGCCCGTACCGCACGCCCTGCATCCAGGAGGTCTGGCCCGTTCCGACCAGAACCGCCCGGCAACCGGCGGCGTTCAATCCCTGCACGAGACGGACCGAGGTCGTCCGCTTGCCGACCCCCGAATCGGTCCCGAGGACGGCCAACCGGACCGACGCCACCTCCAGGATGCCGCCGGTGAACGGATGCATCGCCTCGCGCGGCGGCGTGCGGCGCACGTCCCGGATGCGCGCGCCCTTGGCCTTCGCCAGGACGGAAAACTCGGGATCGTCGCCGAGCAGCTCGTGCAGACCCGAATCGACGTGGATCCCGAGCGACAGGGCCTGGCGGATCGCCGGCCGCAGGGCGCCGGGAAGGACCCCGCCGTGCGTGGCGACACCGACGACCAGGTAGTCCGGGCCCCGCCCCAGGGCGCGGATCGCCTGGTCGAGGTCGGCCACGATCGGGATGCCGGCCGGCCGCCCATCCAGGACCTCGCCCGCGTCGCGCCCGGCCAGGCCGCTGTCGATCACCGCCAGGACGCGGTATCGTTCTGTGTGGCGGACCAGGCCGTGCGCCGTCTTTCCTTCGGTGCTCGCGAACGCCCCCTCGCACAGCACGACCGCCGTTCCGTCGAAACCCTTCTCGGCCATGATGCGGTGGACTGTAGCACAGGTGAAAGCCGCCACGGGTCCGTCCTTGACGCCCTTTTGACGCTTGCCCTAAGATGCCGTCATGGTCACGGGATTCAATACGGACGTGCGGCACGACGGCAAGACCTACCACGTCCAGACCGAGGACAAGGGCACGAACAACCCGATCATCGAGACGCTGATCTACGTGGGCGGAGAGATCCTGGCGGCCCGCCGGACCTCCTACGCCGATCTGCTCGCGCAGGGCGTGAGCGAGAAGGAGATCGCCGAGAGGATCGAGGCCCAGCACAACCGCATGATCCTCGATATCCGGGACGGCCGGTACGACAGCAAGAAGAACCGTCCCTTCGGCGAGGGGATCATCTCGAGCAAGAGCTTCGACGAGGTGGTGATCGACTATCTCAGGTCGCAGGCGGCCGCGGACGGCATCTCCCTGCAGATGACCGGCTCGGACGGCTTCATCGAGGGGGAGACCGCGCGCCTCGACCTGCTGGTGTGTCAGGCGACGAGCGGGAAGGGGCTCGCCGGGGCGAAGGTCAAGGTCCGGCTCATCAGCACCGTGGACAAGCCGCGCACGCTGGTCGAGGGGAAGACCGGCGACGCGGGGGACGTCTCCCTGACCTGCGCCCTGCCGCTGCTGGAGGAGGGGACCGCGGCCCTGATCATCCAGGCCTCCGCGGGCAAGGAGAGCGCGGAGATCAAGCAGCTGATCAAGAAACCGGTGCGCAAGGCGGCCGGCTGAGCAGGCGATGACCATCGTTCTCAACGGCGAGAGGCGCGAAGCTCCGGGGGGGATCTCGGTCCTGGCGTTGCTCGAGACGATCGGCCTTTCCCCGGGGCGGGTGGCGGTCGAGATCAACGGCAGGGTCACCCGTCGCGGGGAGTTCGCCGGGGCGCTCCTGCGCGAGGACGACCGGGTCGAAGTGGTCCAGTTCGTCGGAGGGGGCTAGAGGCCGCATGAAGACCGACAGGCTCACCATCGCCGGAAAGAGCTATGCATCCCGGCTGATCGTTGGTACGGGAAAGTACCCCAGCCTCGAGGTCATGCGGCTGGCCATCGAGGCGTCGGGAGCGGGCATGGTCACCGTCGCCGTGCGGCGCGTCGATCTGTCCCGGCGCGGCGGCGAATCGCTCCTCGACCACCTCGACCTCGACAAGGTGACGCTCCTTCCCAATACGGCGGGATGCTATTCGGCGGAGGAGGCCGTGCGCACCGCCCGCCTGGCGCGGGAAGCCGGCCTCTCCGATCTGATCAAGCTCGAGGTGATCGGCGACGAGAAGACCCTCTTCCCCGACACCGAAGGTCTGCTCCAGGCGACCCGCGTCCTGGTCAAGGAGGGCTTCACGGTCCTGCCCTACACCAATGACGACCTGGTCGTGGCGAAACGGCTGCGCGACGCCGGCGCGGCGGCGGTGATGCCTCTGGCGTCGCCGATCGGGTCCGGGCTCGGGATCCAGAACGTGCTGAACCTGATGCTCATTCTGGAGGAGATCCGGGACATTCCGGTGATCGTGGACGCGGGGGTCGGGACCGCCTCGGACGCGGCCGTGGTCCTGGAGATGGGCGCGGACGGCGTGCTGATGAACACCGGCATCGCGGGCGCGGGCGATCCCGTCAAGATGGCCAAGGCGATGCGCCTCGCCGTGGAGGCGGGGCGCCTGGCCGCCGAGGCCGGGCGCATCCCGAGGAAGCTGCGCGCCGCCGCCAGCAGCCCGATCGAGGGCCTCCTGCGCTGAAGGCGACGTCCCGCCGCCGCACCGGAGAACGGGGCCCCGCCGGGCTCAGGCCCGGCGCCTCTCGCGGATGGCGGCGCGCGCCTCCTTCGCCTGGTCCTTCTCCTTGATCGCCTCCCGCTTGTCCCAGAGCTTCTTCCCCTTGGCCAGGGCGATCTCGACCTTCACCCGGCCCTTCGACAGGTAGAGCCGGAGCGGGACCAGGGTCTGGCCACCGGAGCGCGTCTTCTGGGCCAGCTTCAGGATCTCGGCCCGGTGCAGCAGGAGCTTGCGCGGCCTCAGGGGATCGTGGTTGGCGTAGCCGCCGTGCGAATAGGGGGAGATGTGGCAGTTGTGCAGGTAGACCTCGCGCCCGTCGACGCGGGCGAAGGAATCCTTGAGATTGGCATTCCCGTCGCGCAGCGATTTGACCTCCGTGCCGAGAAGCGCGATCCCGGCCTCGAAGCGGTCGCCGATGAAATAGTGGTGGAAGGCCTGCCGGTTCGAGGCCAGGACGCGCGCGGCGGGGTCCTTCTCCTTTGGGCTCATTCCTCGTCCTCGCGCTCGCGCAGCATGTCGCGATAGACGTCGCGGCGCGACAGGCCGGTCTCGCGCGCCACCCGCCGCATCGCCTCCTTGCGGGCGAGTCCGGCCTCGGTGTGCCGGCGGACCCGGGCGGCGATCGACTCCCGGGGAAGCGCGCCGCCCGCCGGCAGCTCCCGCGCCGCGGCATCGGCGGGGGCGCCGGCCACGAGGAGGGCGATCTCCCCCTTGAGGGGGCGACCGGCGAAGCTGGCGCGGATCGACCCCAGGGTCCCGGCCACGAACTCCTCGTGGACCTTCGTCATCTCCCGTCCGAGGACCGCCTCGCGATCCCCCAGGGCCTCGAGGGCGTCCGCGAGCATCGTAACCAGGCGCCGCGGCGACTCGAAGAAGACCAGCGGGCGCGGCTCGGAGCGCAGCGCCTGCAGGGCGCGGCGGCGCTCCCCCTGGCGCGGCGGCAGGAATCCGATGAACGTGAAGGGCCCCGGATCGAACCCGCTGACCGAGAGAAGAGCCGTGAGCGCGGACGCCCCCGGCACCGGGACGACCCGGTGTCCCTCCAGGCGCGCGGCGCGCACCAGGAGGGCGCCGGGATCGGACAGCCCGGGCGTCCCGCCGTCCGTCACCAGCGCGACCCTCGACCCGCGACGCAGCTCCAGCAGGAGTTGCGGCAGGCGGCGGGTCTCGTTGTGCCGGTGGCAGCTGACGGTGCGTTTCGCGAGACCGTGCCGGGACAGGATCACGCGGGTCCTCCGGGTGTCCTCGCAGGCGACCAGATCGCTCTCGGCGAGGGCGGAGACGGCGCGCGGCGTCAGATCGTCAAGATTGCCGATGGGTGTCCCGACGACATAGAGGGTGCCGCGGGGCTCGCTGCTGCGGATCGTGTCGGGCACTCCGTGGGCCTCACCGTCCCCAGTCGCGGGGATAGAGGAAATCGACTCCGACGGTGCGCGCGGAGACCTTGGCGATGAGCGGCGTCCGTCTCTTGAACTGCGAGGACGCGATGGACCGCATGATCGTCTCGATCATGCGCCTGGGAAAACCCGCCGCGATCGCCTGCTCCGGGCGCTCGCGACGGTCGATCAGGAGCACCAGCAGCCGGTCGACCTGCTCGTACGTGAAGCCGATATCCTTCTCGTCGGTCTGGCCCGCCCACAGATCCGCGGTCGGGGCCTTGAACACGATGTCCTCGGGGATGCCCAGATGCAGGGCCAGCGCCCGGACCTGGGTCTTGTAGAGATCGCCGAGCGGGTTGATGCCCGATGCCAGGTCCCCGAAAATCGTGCCGTATCCCAGGAGGATCTCCGTCTTGTTGCTCGTCCCGATGACCATGGCCCGCCTCCGGGCCGACAGGTCGTAGAGGATCGCCATGCGCTCGCGGGCCATCTTGTTGCCGCGGCGGAGACGCGAGGCGCCACCCCGCGGGCGAAAATAGGCATCGATCATCGGCGTGATGTCCACGCGGACGCTCCGCGCGCGCAGGAGGCGGGCGACCCTCCGGCCGTCCCGCAGGCTTCCGGGGCTCGACGCGCGGTACGGCAGCAGGGCGCACAGCACGTTCGCGGGGCCCAGCGCGCGGCAGGCGAGCGCGGCCGCGACGGCCGAGTCCACGCCGCCCGAGAGTCCGAGGACCGCCCGCCTGAAGCCGGCCTTCTTCGTCTCACGCCGGATGAAATCGACGAGCAGGGCGGAGGCCGTCGAAGCGTCCATCGCCAGGCCCGCCGGCGGCTCGAAGGGTGTCCCGGGGCGGCGCGCGATCACGGGCAGAGGGTATGCCGCCCGCAGACGCACTGTCAACGAGGGGCGGCGGGTGAAGCGCGCGCGTGGGTAGTGGGCTAAGTGAGTGTTGCCGCCGCCTCAAGTAGCTCGCGCACCGTCCAAACGTGATCCGTGATTCCGCTTCCCATGCCCGGCGTGACTCGGGTCGCGGAGTGAACGAGGCACAGGTTATACCACGCCGCGAAGAGTGCCACGGCCGCCTTGAAGCCCTCCAGTGTCTTGCTGAAGGCGTTCACGAGTCGGCCCACCCGGCGGATGTGCTGGCGCAGAATGCCATTCGCCCGCTCGATATGGCAGGTGGAGATTCGGGACGGGTCAGGGTCGCCTGAGAAGATTCTTCGGAACACCCCGATCACCTTCGGCGCTGGCTTGTACCACTCGGGAGCGCTCGGCGTCTCAGGCTGGCCGAACACTTTCGTCTGCTGACCATAATGAACGTCCGCGCCGAAATGCTCCTCCACGGCAGGAACGTACCAGTTCAAGCCGTCCGTGCTGAGCTGGAAAATCCCGTCAACGCGGCGGCGCAGCCCTTCGATGAATTCGTAGGCTGACACGCTGTCACGCTTCCCGACGTGGTACGAGAGGATCGCCTTCGTCTCGGAATCCAGCGCCGCCCACACGTAGCAGTCGCCCCACTCGGCAGGGTCGGTCCGGCGGACGCGCTTTCCCTTTGTATGGATGTAGGACCATGCCTCATCCGCCTGCACGAACCGCGCCCGGACGCCGGTCATCTTCACGTCCAGAAGGCGTTCGCAGTTCCGGCCGATGGTCAGGAGGATCGCCATGACCGTGTTTTTGTGGAGCCCGGTCAGGCGACTGGTGGCCCGGATGCTCATCCCCTCGGTGATAAAGCTAACTACCTGGATCGCCTTCTCCATGTCGGTGTAGTGGTTCCCGAGCGGCTTCGCCCGAGGCTCAAGGAACGTGACGCGGCAGGTGTGGCAACGGTAACGCTGGATGCGGTTCTTAGCGAAGCCAAAACGCTTGGCCCGGCCGTGCTGACATTTCAGGCAGGTCATAGTCCGCCCCTTGCAGAAGAGGCGGGGAAGGCCGATAATGGCTCTGTGTCTGGGCCATGCGGCTTACCCCGCGTGGTTTAGATCGGCCCGGCCAGCCGTTGACGCGGCTGACCGGGCATTGAATTGAGAAGCCCACCACGGCCCATCCCTCTGCCCCGGCAGGAGCCACAGGGATGGGCCTTCGCGTGTGTCGCCCCCCGCATCGGCGGGCACTATGAACGCGGGGGACTGTGACTCTCCTCATCGGGCAACCTCCAGTGACCGGATCCTTATATACCCACCAGATCGCCCTGTCAAGGATAATTAAAGGCTAATTCGCACATATCCAAGGCTGACAGACTCGTAATATTGCCTTGTTGCCTATTGACAAGCTGCCTGGGTTATCCTATGCTCTGCCGGAAAGGAGGCAAGCATGGGTAAGCAGCGAAGTCCGAACTACCCGGCCACGGGCTTGACCGAGGCCATAGACCTGGCGCGACGACTCTGGAAGATTGAGCAGCGAACCTCTGTTTCGCCAGACGTGATCGCCAAGGCGTGGGGGTACAAGAGCCTCAGTGGACCGGTGCGAACCAAGGTTTCGGCTATGAAGAAGTACGGGCTCTTGGAACAAACCACGGACGGGATGCGTCTGTCACAGCGTGCCGTTCAGATCGTCAACTATAAAGCGGACACGCAGGAGTATCAAGAGGCGATGCAAGCTGCCGCCAAAGAGCCGGAACTGTTTCAGGAACTCTACAAGACCCACCAAAATGCGTCAGATGATGCCCTTCGGGCCTATCTTGTCACTAAGAAGGCCTTTTCTGACCCTGGAGCACGGCAACTTATCAAAGCGTTTCGTGAAACAATGGCTGTTGCCAAACTCCAAGATTCCCCGTATACTCCTCGCGACGGGAACGGGTCTGGCAATAAATTGGTCGTCGGTGACACTGTTCAGTGGGAATCTCAAGGGATTTTCCAGTTTCAGACACCATTGAAAATAAAGGGTTTCAGCGACGACCGGACCCATGCTTTCGTTGAAGGGACTCCTGCGGGGATTCCGGTGAATCAACTCGTGAAGGTAGAAGCCGAGACGCTCGGCCAGAGCACGCAGGGTAGTGGTCTGAAGGATCTGCCCAAGAGCGGAGTCCGCCGAGAAGTGTTCGCCCTGGACAACGGAGAGGCAATTCTCCAATGGCCGGCCCAGCTAACGGCCGATGGCGTTGCCGAGTTAAAGGATTGGCTCACCCTGGTCATTCGCAAGGTTGAGCGGATCTCAAAGGCCGAACCGAAGGCGGAATAGTCGCGTGGCTGAGAAGTCGTTCATCTACCAGGTCCCGGACGCGAGGGCGGCAGCGACCGCCATTCGCGAGCTTGATCCGATGTATCAGGGAAAGTTGGTTGGGCTGGCCGTATTTGCTCGTGGGTTCAAAGACAACCCGGAGGAGTTCTTCGTTTTTGCAAACCTAGAAAGCCCGACAGCAGACGACGCGAGCATGGTCGTTGGCGTTCTAGAATCCCACGGTCGCATGGCTGACCTGACCTTTGACATGCTATTTCAAGGCAACCCGCGACCGCACTTTGTGGCATCCGGACTCGGTGAGCAGATCCTTGCTTCCATCCGCGCCTACTATCCAAACGCCGATCCGGGACCAGAGAAACCGATTTAGATTCAGCAACACACTCCTAGCCCACTACCCGCGCGTGATGCGGCTTGCGGGCAGGCCGCAACGCCGCTATAATGCGCCCTCCGGCCGGCCTCCGGGCCGGCCAGGACCCCGCACAAGGGACTCGAGCGGCATGATTCAGGCGACACAATTGCGCAGCGGCATGGCGATCCTGCACGAGGGAACCCTCTGCCGCGTCCTCAGCGTGCAGCACATCACGCCCGGCAACTGGCGCGGCATGGTGCAGGCGAAGCTCCGGAATCTCAAGAGCGGGAACAGCTTCGAGTACAGGTTCCGCTCCGAGGATCGGGTGGAGAAGGCGGACCTCGAGGAGCACGAGATGGAGTTCCTGTACGCCGCGGGGGACGATTTTCATTTCATGAACACCGAGTCGTACGAGCAGGTGGCGATCCACCGCGACGACCTGGGAGACGCCGTCCACTACCTGGTGCCCAACACCAAGGCGATGGTGGAGTTCTATGAGCACCGGCCGGTGGGGGTCGAGCTTCCGGTGACAGTCGATCTGCGCGTGGTCGAGACCGCCCCCGGCATGAAGGGGGCAACCGCCAGCAACAGCGGCAAGCCGGCCGTGCTCGAAACCGGCCTCCAGGTCATGGTCCCCCAGTTCATCGACGTGGGGGAGGTGGTGCGCATCGACACCGCCGAGGGGAAGTACCTGGAGCGGGCCAAGTAGGGCCCCCGGGTGGCGGACCTCCTCCGGCTGGCGCGCTTCCGGGACAAGGATCGCTCCTTCTACGCCCTCCTCGAGAACGACGGGCGCGCCCGGCCGTTGTCCGCCGATCCCTTCGAATCCGACCCCTTCGCGGCCCTGGCACGGGTCAAGGGCCCGGCCCTGCCGGTGGACGGCTGGGAGTGGCTGCCCCCCTGCCGGCCGTCCAAGATCGTCGGCGTCGGGCGCAACTACCGGGACCACGCGGCCGAGCTCGGCCACGCGGTGCCCGAGGTGCCGCTTCTCTTCCTGAAGCCCCCGTCCGCGCTCCTTCCGCCCGGGGGCGTGATCCGGCTGCCCCGGGACAGCCGGCGCGTCGATTTCGAAGGGGAGATCGGCGTGGTGGTCGGCCGGACGGCCCGGGACGTCCCGGAGTCCCGGGCGAGGGACTTCATCCTGGGGTATGCCTGCGTGAACGATGTCACGGCCCGCGATCTGCAGAAGAAGGACGGGCAGTTCACGCGCGCCAAGGGGTTCGACTCGTTCTGCCCCTTCGGGCCTGCCATCGCGGTCGGCCTGCAGCCCGACGCGCTTCGGATCGAGACCTTCGTGAACGGGGAGCGCCGTCAGTCCGCGCCGGCGTCGAGCATGATCTTCGGCATCGACGCCCTCGTCAGCTTCGTCTCGCATATCATGACCCTCCTTCCCGGGGACCTGATCGCGACCGGGACCCCGGAGGGGGTCGGTCCCCTGGAACCCGGGGACGAAGTCACCGTATCAATAGACGGGATCGGCCGCCTGACGAACCGTGTGGAAGCGGCGCCGATCCAATCGGAGGGATGAGATGGCGGCCTTCGTGGTCCTGCTCGTGCTTCTGGGGGTCTTCGGCCTGACTCTGGTGGGCATCTACAACGGCCTGGTCACGCTGCGCAACCAGGTGCGCAACGCCTGGCAGCAGATCGGCGTGCAGCTGAAGCGGCGGCACGATCTGATCCCGAACCTGGTCGAGGTCGTGAAGGACTACATGGGGTACGAGCAGGAGACGCTCGACAAGGTCATCCGGGCGCGAAACCAGGCGCTTTCCGCGACGGGAGTCCAGGGCACGGCGGCGGCGGAAGGGGCCCTGACCGGCGCGCTGCGCTCGCTCTTCGCGGTCGTCGAGGCCTATCCGCAGCTCAAGGCGAACGAGAACGTGTCGCGCCTTCAGGAGGAGCTGACCTCGACCGAGAACCGCATCGCCTTCGCGCGGCAGTTCTACAACGACATGGTGATGCGCTACAACACCCGCATCCAGGTGTTCCCTTCGAACCTCCTCGCCTCGTTCTTCGGCTTCAAGGACGAGGCCTACTTCGAAATCCCCGCCGAGGAGCAGCAACCGGTCAAGGTCGATCTGAGGTAGAGCCGGACATGCCGCGGGTTGCCTGCCCGACGTGTGGCTACCGGAACCCCGCCTCGTACGCGGCCTGCGACCTGTGCCGATCGCCGCTTCGGGGGGAGGGGACCGGCGCGCCCGCCGCGCCGCCCCCCGCGCCCCGGCGGGATTTCTACAGCGAGCAGGCGGCGAACTCGAGGCAATCCTGGATCCTCATGGCCGCCTTCATCGGGCTGGTCGTCCTCGTCGCCTGGGTGGCCGGCGAAGCCTCGGGCCTCGGGCCGGTGGGCCTGCTGTTCGGCCTGGCCTTCGGATCGGCGGGTGCGCTTCTGGCCTACTACGCGGGGGATCGGATGGTCCTCTCCGCCAGCGGCGCCGTGGAAGCGTCCGCCGACCGGGAGCCGGTGCTGCACAACATCGTCGAGGAGCTGTGCCTGGCCTCGGGGATGCCGAAGCCGAGCCTCTACATCATCGAGTCGTCCGCCCCGAACGCCTTCGCCACCGGGCGGGATCCGGCCACGGCCTCCGTGGCGGTGACCCGCGGTCTTCTCCAGAAGCTGAGCCGCGAGGAGCTGCAGGGGGTGCTGGCTCACGAGATGAGCCACGTGCGCAATCTCGACATGCGGTTCGCCACCATCGTAGGCATCCTGGTCGGGACGGTCGCCCTCCTCTGCGACTGGGGCTGGCGCTCCTGGCGATTCCGCGGTGGCCGCCGGTCCTCCGGCAGCGCCGGCCTCGTGATCGTCCTCCTGGCGCTCGTCCTCGCGATCTTCGCGCCCCTGGCGTCGCGGCTGATCCAGATGGCCATCTCCCGCCGCCGCGAGCTGCTGGCGGACGCCTCGGCCGTGGAGCTGACCCGCAACCCGGGCGGCCTCGCCGCCGCCCTGCGCACGATCGCGGCCGATCCGGCCGGCCTGGAGGTCGCCAACCGGGCCACGCAGCACCTGTTCATCGTGAATCCGCTGAAGTCGTACGGGATCGATTCGAGCGCGCTTCTCAGCACCCACCCGCCGATCGAGGCGCGCATCCGGATCCTCGAATCGATGATGTGAGCGCGAGGACGCCGACAGGCTCCCAGGAGCCGGCCCAATACTCGGACAGGCTCCTAAACCGGCGCCGCGGTCGCGCGCGCGCCGCCGACGGACGCGGCCATCGTCACGCGGCGTCGCCCGGCCAGGAGGGCGGCGCGGAGCTGCGTCCTGGCCAGGGCGAAGGACGGCACGATATCCGAGGCGGCCCGATACTGATCGGCCGCCTCCGCATGGCGTCTCTGCCGCATCGCCAGGGCCCCGAGCCGCATGCGCGCCCAGAGAGATCGAGGATCGGCCTCCAGGATGGCGAGGTATTCCCTCCGGGCCGAGGCGAGGGCCCCACGGCGCTGCCAGTGCTCGCCGGCCGACAACCGGAGCGCGTAGCAGTCGCCGACGACCGCGCGCTGCCGGTCGAAATCTCCGGGCCCATAGGCGGCCAGGCGGCCGACGCGGCGCAGGGTCGACAGGAGCGTGCGGATCGAGCGGCGGGTCCAGGGGTCCTCACGGACATAGAACGCCTCGCGTCGCTCCTTCACCCAGTAGTCGTCCGTGAGCCCGTGCCGCACGCGGGCCTCCTCGTGGAGGGCGGTGCCCGGGTAGATGGTCATCGGGGAGACCAGGCCATCGTGCGGCCTGATCTCCTCGATGAGGCGGATGGTCGCTTCGAGGTCCCCGTCGGTCTCCGATTCGATGCCGGTGATCAGGTAGATGGAGAGCCCGAGTCCGACCTTGCGCGTGGCCGCGGCGGCCGCCCGCACCTGATCGATCGTGATCCCCTTGTTCAGCCGCTGCAGCATGCGCGGCGACCCGGACTCGACCCCGTACTGGATGTGCGTGCAGCCGGCGCGGCGCATCCACGCCAGGCGCTCTTCGTCCACCGCGTTGACGCGCGACTGGCAGTCCCACAGGAGGTCGATGTTCGCGTCGACGAGGCCGCGGCAGAAATCGATCACGCGCTTCTTGTTGACCGTGAACGTGTCGTCGCGCACCGAAACATAGACGACACCGTGCTTCTCGCGCAGCAGGCGCACCTCCTCGATCATGTTCGCCGCCGATCGGAAGCGCATCCCACGGCCCCAGAAATCGGGAGAGGAGCAGAAGGTGCAGGCGGCGGGGCAGCCGCGGGACGTGATGATGAACTCGAACTGGGTCGTTGGATCGACGCCCACCGAGGCCGGATCGGCCGAGGGGTGGGGGAGCGTGTCGAGATCCAGGATGACCGGCCTCTCGGGGGTGTCGATGAACCCGGCGGCCCCGGGGCCCGGAGTGCGGCCTCGAAACGTCACTCCGGAGATGAGAGGGAGCGCCTCGAGGAGATTCCCGCGCGCGTGGGCCCGCGCCAGCTCGAGCAGGGTGTCTTCCCCCTCGCCGCGCGCCACGATGTCGACCTGGGGGTAGTGCGCCAGGAGGTGGTGGGGCAGGTGCGTGGCGTGCGGCCCGCCCGCGACGATCACGCAGCGCGGGTTGGCGGCCCTGGCCAGGGCCGCCAGGCGCATCGCCTCGTGGCGATTGAAGGTGAACACCGAGACGCCGAACAGATCGGGGCGCTCGGCGTCGAGGAAACGCTCCGTGCGCCGCCAGCTCCAGGCGCTGCAGTTGACGATGCGGGCGTTGAAGCCGTCGCGCCTGAGGACGGCGTTGAGCGTGCCCAGCCCGAGCGGCGTGAAGCGGGAGTAGAACTCCATCTTTCCCAGGTCGTGACAGGTGTAGCCGAGGAGGATCTTCATCGTTTCCTCCGCGGCGAGCCCGCGTCCGGCACCGCGAGCAGCCGCTGCACCTCGCGCGCCAGGACCGGGAGCCGCTCGTCGCGCAGGAGCGGCAGCACGGTGCGGGCGCGGCGGAGGGAGGCACGCGGCAGGTCGCACACCACGAGCTCCTCCTGAATCAGCCGGCCTTCGGCCAGCGCCTCGCCTGCGGGATCCACGACGCACGATCCGCCGCTGAAGTTGATGCCGTCCTCGAAGCCGACGCGGTTGGCGTAGATCACGTAGAGCGTCTGCATCTGCGCCGTCACCCGGGCGAGGTTCCTCCAGGTCGCGTGGACCGCCAGCCCGCGCCGGTCCATCCCTTCCGTGGGCCCCGCCGACAGCACCACCAGGTAGTCGGCGCCGTCCTGCGCGAGGACGAGCGAGGTGGAAGGGTGCCAGAAGTCCTCGCAGATCAGAATGCCCATGCGGCCCAGCGGCGTGCTGAAGGCCTGCAGACGATCTCCGGCGGCGAAAAAGCGCCCCTCGTCGAACATCCCATAGGTCGGCAGGTAGACCTTCCGGTGCACGTGACGCACGCGGCCCCCCTCGAGAAACATGGCACTGTTGTGGTAGCGGTGCCCCGGCGACTCCTCGACGAAGCCGGCCACGATGGCGATTCTCCGGCTGAGGTCGACGAGCGGGCGGAGGCGGTCGCCGAGATCCGCGAGCGGCAGGGCGACCTCCGCGACCAGGTCCTGAAGCAGGTAGCCGGTCAGGCTCAGCTCCGGAAAGACCACGAGATCCGCGCCGCGCCGGAGCGCCCTGCGGGTCCAGTCGGCATGCAGGGACACGTTGGCCTTCAGATCGCCGAGGACCGGCTCGATCTGCGCCACGGCAACCCGGAGCCGGCCGCCGGATCGATCCACCGCTCGCTGCCGCGCCATTCCTCCCGCCTTCCGTGGTGAGCTTGGGATGAAGGCGCGAATCGTAGCACAGGCAGGCCAACGAAACAATGCAAGTGTCCCATTTTGTTGAATTTGGCACATTCATCTGGTAGCATGGCGGCCGCTCCCCGGATCGCGGGGAGCACCGGAAACCGAGATGATCCGCAGGCCCGCCGTCGCCGGCCAGTTCTACGCAGCCGATCCGGAGACACTGAGGCGCGACCTCACAGCGCTCACGGACGGGCAGCCGTCGCCGGCCGGGCCACGGGGGATTGCCCTCCTCGTGCCCCACGCGGGATACATGTATTCGGGCCGGGTGGCGGGCGCGACGTACACCTCGACGCGCCTGCCGCGGCGTGCGGTCATCCTCTGCCCGAACCATACGGGTGTCGGAGAGCCGATCGCGATGAACGACGAGGGGCACTGGGAGACTCCCCTGGGCCGTGTCCCGATCGACGTCCCTCTGGCGCGCGCCATCCTGGAGCGCTGCCCGCACGCCCGGGTGGACGCCCGGGCGCACGGCCGCGAGCATTCCCTGGAGGTGCAGCTCCCGTTCCTGCAGCACCTCGTCGGCGAGTTCCGGTTCGTGCCGATCTGCGTCGGCACGATGCACCTCGGCACACTGCTCGACCTGGGGCGCGCTCTGGCGGCGGCGATCGGAGACGGCGGGGACGACATCCTGACGATCATCAGCAGCGACATGTCCCATTACGTGCCGGCGGAAGTGGCCAGGAGACAGGATCGGAAGGCGATCGACCGCCTGCTCGCGATCGACCCCGAAGGGCTGCACCGCGTCGTGCGGGAGGAGGCGATCAGCATGTGCGGAATCGCTCCGGCGGTCGCCGGGCTGGAGGCGGCACGTCGGCTGGGCGCCTCCGGGGGGCTGCTCGTCGCCTACGGTCACTCGGGGGAGACCACGGGTGACGGCCGATCGGTCGTCGGGTACGCCGGCGTCGCCGTCTCGTGAGGGGAAGCCGGCGACGCATGCATCCGGCCGGGAGGCTTGCAACGGGCCTCTCCCTGCTCGCCGTCCTCTGCGGCAGCGCGACCGCGCAGGACCCCCCACCCGGTCCGCCCCCCTCTGCCGCGCCGGAGCGCCAGCGCAAGATCGTCAGCGCGGAGGAGGGGGGAAAGACGCTCGAGATCGCGGCCGGTCCTGGATCGGTCATAGGCAAGGACGAGCTCGTCCTCAAGGAGTATGTCGACATCAAGTATGGGGACACGAGGGTCCAGGCCGATTTCGTGCGGTACATCCCCTCCACCAAGGAAATCACGGCGCTGGGGAACGTCATCCTCGACCAGGGGACCTCGCGGCTCACCGCCGAGAAGCTCACCTACAACCTGGGGACGGAGACCGGCACCTTCTACGCCGCGCGCGGCTACGCCGAGCCCTCCTACTATTTCGAGGCAGCGCGTGTCGAGAAGATCTCCGGGAACGAGATGGTCCTCTACGATGCGACCTTCACGGCCTGCACGCAGCCGGTGCCCTACTGGAGCTTTCGGGTCGGCCGGGGGCTCATCCGGGAGAACGATTACGCCTACCTGCACAATCTCCGATTCAAGATCGGGCGCGTCCCCGTGTTCTACTCTCCGTACCTGGTCTGGCCGGTCAAGTCCGACCGGGCATCCGGCCTGCTGTTCCCGGAATTCGGCTTCTCGCGCCGCGGCGGAACGATCATCAGCAACGCCCTGTACTGGGCGATGCGCCGCAACATGGACGCGACCTTTTACCTGGATTACCTGTCCCTGGCCGGGTATGGCACGGGGCTCGAGTACCGCTACGTCCCCAGCGAGAGCGGCCGGGGGTACTTCACCGGCTACTACATCCGCGACCAGGTGGCCAAGGAGGAGCAGAAGGAGGGCGTCCCGATCGACCGCTGGGTGATCAATTATGGACACAACCAGGAATTTCTTCCTGGCTGGCGCTTCGTCGCGAACGCGAATTTCATCAGCGACTTTGACTATTACCGGGACTTCGAACGGGATCTGAGGCTGTCGACGAACCCGCAGGCCCTGAGCAACGTGTTCGTGACCCGCACCTGGGGTTTCTACACGCTGAACCTGAGAGGGGAGAGGCGCGAGCAGCTGATCAACGTCCCGGTGGAGCCCCTTATCGGCGACTCGTTTTCCCTGACCGAGGAGGAGACGATCACCCGCTGGATCAAGCCGAAGGTCGAGCTGCGCGGCCGGCGGCAGCGGCTTGGCCGGACGCCCCTCTTCATGACGCTCGAATCGTCGGCCAACTACTTCGACAAGGGGGTCGGCGGCCCCGGCTACACCCGCTTCGACGCCTTTCCCCTGTTCTCGTCGCAGCTCTCGCCGCTGCCCTGGCTCGACATCGACGCCAGCCTGGGATACAGGAACACCTTCTACTCCGCCAGCCAGATTACCGATGCCGGCTGCGACGGCATCCCCGGCACGGGCGATTTCGGCGAAGGGGACGGCAAGGACAACAGCGAGCACGACGAGAACCTGGACGGCTTCTTCGACGCGGGGGACGACATCGGGTGCGACAACAATGCCCTGACGATCGATTTCGGCCAGGGAAACGGGATTCGCGACGAAGAGAGGGCGCTGCCCTCCAACGAGTCATTCAACCGGCACAACTACCAGGCCGGCCTGACTCTCATCGGTCCGCGGTTCAGCCGGGTCTTCGATCGGCCGGGCTCGCATTTCTCGCCGCAGTACAAGCACGCCTTCGAGCCGCAGATCCGCTACAGCTATCTCTCACGGGTCGAGGACACCGATCGGGTCGTCCCGTTCGACGAGATCGACGCCGTGCGGGCGAACACCAACCGTGTCACGTACGCCCTGGTCACCCGCCTCTACGCCAAGCGCCCCGTGGCCGGGACCGCCGATCTCGGGGCGCTTCTGGGGCCCTCGAACGCGACGTTCGTGGGCGGTGGTGGCGGAGGCGATGCCCTCGCCCAGGCGGCGCAGATATTACGCCGCAAGTCGGAGGCTGCCCGCGGTGCAACGGGCGTCCCTGCCCCCGAATCCACGGAGGACAAGAAGAAGCTCAGCACTGTCGAAATCGCCACGCTCGAGATCAGCCAGGACTACTCGTTCCTGGGGCCGCTCAGCTCCTCGACCGCGCTCGGCTTCCCCGACGATCCGGTGACGAGCCCGGTCTCGCCGGTGCGCGCGACCCTGCGGATCAACCCGTCGATCCACGCCAGCCTCGACGTGCGCGGCTCGTTCGACATTCTGTTCCGGCAGATCCGCGAGGCCAGCCTGAGCGCCAACCTGCGCAGCACGCGGCGCGGGTTCGTCGATCTCACCTGGTCCATGGTGCGCGACCTGGAAGGCAGGGCGGCCTTCGACAAGGGGCTCGCCTTCAGCGAGGCGTTCGACCGCAACCAGATCGGCCTCCAGGGGGAGACCAACTTCCTCGGCCGGCGGGTTCTCCTCGGAATGCAGACGAACTACGAGCTGGGAGACGTCCTTCCCGGCGAGCCGCGGCTCCGCGATCAGCGCTACCGGTTCGGCTACAACACGCAGTGCTGCGGCTTCCAGCTGGAGGTGCTGAACCGCAATTTCCTGGGCACCAGCCAGCGCGAGTTCCGCTTTCTCATCAACCTGAAGGGGGTGGGGAACGTGATCGACTTCCAGTCGGGCTCCTCGGGGGCGCTGCCGGGGACCTTCCCGGGCATCGTCCCATGAAGACCCGCGCCGAGTTCGTCCCGATGGTGCTCGGGGCCGGCGGCATGCTCGGGCGCGTGCTGGTGGAGGTCCTGGAGGAGGTCTTTCCCGGCACCATTTCCGCCACCCGCGCCGAGGCCGACGTGACGGATCGCTTTCGCCTGGAGACGGAGATCGAGCGGCTGCGTCCCGACGCGATCATCAACTGCGCCGCCTATACCGACGTGGACGGCTGCGAAGCCGATCCGGAAGCGGCGAGGCGGATCAATGTCGAAGGGGCCGGAAACGCGGCGCGCGCGGCGGCGGCGGCCGGTTGCCGGATCCTGCACGTCAGCACCGATTTCGTGTTCGACGGTCGCGCCCGTCGGCCCTACACCGAGGACGACCCGCCGGCGCCGCTGTCGGAGTATGGTCGCGGCAAGCTCGAAGGCGAAGGGGAGGTGGCCGCGCTGGCTCCGGATCACCTGATCGTGAGGACCGCATGGCTGTACGGCGCCGGACGCCCCAACTTCGTGGACGCCATCCGCGCCCGCGCCAGGAACGGCGGAACGCTCCGCGTGGTGGACGATCAGCTCGGCTCGCCGACCTACGTGCTCGACCTGGCGCGCGCCTTGTGCCGCCTGGTCGACGGCGAGGTCCGCGGTCTCATTCACTTCGCGAACTCAGGCATCTGCTCGCGCTTCGAGATGGCGCGGTTCATCCTCGACGCCGGGGGCTTCCGGGGGGTGGCGCTGCAGCCGATCCAGACCGCCGAGGCCGGGCGGATTGCCGTCCGGCCCGCCTTTTCGGCGCTGGACGCGACGCGCTACACCCGCCTGGCGGGAAAGGCGCCCCGCACGTGGCAGGAGGCGCTCCGCGAGTATCTCGTCGCCACGCCGGCGGGGGAGGCGCACGCGTGAAGGTCCTGATCACGGGCTCGACCGGCTACCTCGGGGCGCACGTCGCCGCGCGTCTCGCGGGGGCCGGACACTCCGTCCTGGCCCTGGTGCGCCGCGGAAGAGAGGCCGCCGGCCCGCCGGGCTGCTCCCCGGTCGCGGGGGACGTGCTCGACCCGCCCTCGCTCGAGCGGGCGCTCGCCGGCTGTGACGCGTGCGTGCACATGGCGGCCCTGGTCAAGATGTGGGTCCGCGACCCGCGCGAGTTCGACCGGGTCAACGTGGAGGGGCTCGCGGCGGTCCTGCGCGCCGCCGAGCGGCGCGGCGTTTCGAGGATCGTCTACACCTCCACGATCGCGGCCCTGGGGCCGACCGGCCCCGAGGCGCGCGATGAGACCTGCGCGCGCACCGAGTTCAACTTCAGGACCGACTACGAGCGCAGCAAGTGGGCCGCGGAGAGGCTGGCGGTCGAGCGGGCCTCGGCAGGGCACCCGATCGTGATTCTCTACCCGGGGGTCGTCTACGGGCCGGGAGCCGCGACGCAGGGGAACCTCATGGAAAGGGTCTTCGCCGACTATGCCGCGGGACGGACGCGGACCCGCCTGGGAGGCCGGCCGACCCGCATCTGTTATGCCTACGCCGCGGACGTCGCCGCCGGGCATCTGCTGGCGCTCGAGAAAGGAACCCCCGGGAGAGGCTACATTCTGGGGGGGGAAAACGCCACGCAGGACGAGCTGTTCTCCCGGCTTCAGGAGTTGACGGGCATCGCGCCGCCCCGGACCACCGTCCCTTTCTGGGTCGCGGAAACGGCCGGCCGGGTGCAGCGCGTGAGGGCCCGGCTCACCGGCCGGACACCGGAGTTCACGGACGGGGCCATCAGGACGTTCCGGCACCACTGGGCCTATGCCAGCGAGCGCGCGGTCCGCGAGCTCGGCTACCGCATCACGCCCCTGCGGGAAGGGCTGCGCGCGACCCTCGAGGCCATGCGGGGCGGGGGCGGCCGCCCCACGGGGAAGGCTTGAGCGGACCGGTGAGGGGGCGCGGCGAAACGCAACGCAGGGCGGTCCACCTCGCCATGGGGGGGCTGGCCTTCCTCCTCCCGTGGCTGTCGCCTCTCGAGGCCGCGGGGGCCGCCGGGGGCGCGGTCCTCTTCAACCTGTTCGTCCTGCCGCGTCTGGCCCCATCGCTCTTCCGGGAAGGAGAGCGGGGATCCCCCTGGCGATCCGGGATCGTGATCTACCCCATCGCCGTTCTCCTGCTGGTGCTGGTCTTCCACCGCCGCATGGACATCGTCGCGGCGGCCTGGGGGATCATGGCGGCCGGGGACAGCGCCGCCGGATGGATCGGGCGGCGCCTCGGGCGGCGCCCGATTCCCTGGAATCGGGCCAAAACGGTGGAAGGATCGATCGCCTTCGCGCTGGCGGCCTGGCTGTTCTCCTGGGCCGTCCTGGTGTTCATGGGGCGACCCGCAATGGGAGCGGCTGTCCTGGCGGCCGCCGCCTCCCTGTTCGCCGCCTTCATGGAGTCCCTTCCGTGGCGGCTGGACGACAACCTCACGGTTCCGCTCCTGTCGGCGGCGTTCCTGGCGGGTCTGCTCGAGGTCGACCCGGAGCGTCTCCAGGCGGCGGCGCCGACGCTCGGTCCCCTGTTTCTTCTGGCCGTGGGGATCAACACGGTCCTGGCCTTCGGCTTCAGGCGCAGCGGCATGGTGGACAGCTCGGGCATGATCGCCGGACTGTTCGTGGGTGTCCTGACCATGGTGTTTGCGGGCTGGCGGGGTTTCCTCATCCTGGTCGCGTTCTTCGTTCTTGGTTCCGGCGCGACGCGCCTCGGCCGACGCCGGAAGGAGCGCCTGGGCATCGCCCAGGAGAAGAAAGGGGCGCGCTCGGCCCGGCACGCGCTGGCGAACTGCGGCGTCGCCGTCTACCTGGCGTTCCTGGTCCTCTCGGCGGCCGAGCCCGCGATGTTCGCCCTGGCGTTCGTCTGCGCCTATGCCACGGCCGCATTCGACACCGTCAGCAGCGAGATCGGCCGCGCGTACGGCGGCCGGCCGGTCCTGATCACGACCCTGCGTCCGGTCCCGGCCGGCACCGACGGGGGGGTCTCCTGGGCGGGGACCCTGGCCGGGCTCGCCGCGGCGTGGGTCCTCTGTGCCATCGCAACGGCCACCGGTTTCATCCCGACGGAGCGGACGCCTCTCGTGCTGGCGGCGGCATTCATCGGCTCGACCGCCGACTCGATCCTCGGGGCCACGCTCGAGACCCGCGGGCTCATCGACAACGAAGCGGTGAACTTCTCCAATACGCTCGTCGGCGCCCTGAGCGGGATCGGGCTCCTGGCGCTGTCCTAGGACTGGGAGCCCTCATGGGTTGGCCACGGGTCCCCTCGGTCAGGAGCTTCGCCTCGAGAGCGCGGCTGTATTTCGCGTTCACGCGGCCGTTCACGCTCCTGCCGCCGACCTTCGGGGTGGTCTCGGGGGCGCTCTGCGCGTTCGGATCCGCGCACAACCCCGATCCCGATCGGCGGCTTTCGCTGGCCGTCGTCCTCATGATCGCCCTCGGGTCCCTGACCGCCGCCCTGCTGAACGCGGCGAGCAACGTCATCAACCAGTACCACGATCTGGAAATCGATCGCCGGAACAAGCCGCAGAGGCCCCTGGTCTCCGGAGCGATCCGGCCGTCCACCGGGATGCGGTTTGCCGCCCTGCTCTACGTCCTGGCGATCGTGCCGACCTGGTTGATCGTCGTCCACCCGAGGGTCACGCTCTGGGAGAAGGCGACGGCCCCCCTGCGGGAGCACCAGTGCTTCTTCGTCTATCTGGCCGGCCTGCTGTTCACGCTGGTCTACTCCGACCCCGCCTGGGGGCGCACCAAGCGCTTCGGGATCTGGGCGAACCTCACCATCGCCGTGCCGCGCGGGTGTCTCTTGAAGGTCGCCGGCTGGTCCATGGTCGCAAGCGTGGTCCATGTAGAAGCGTGGTACATCGGCGCCATCTTCCTGCTGTTTCTTCTCGGCGCGACCTCGAGCAAGGATTTTTCCGACATGGAAGGGGACGCCGCCCACGGCTGCATGACGCTGCCGATCCGAATGGGGGTGGAGAGAGCGGCGCGCTTCATCGCGCCGTTTTTCGTCCTGCCGTGGCTGCTCATCCCGATCGGGGCGTTCCTCCCCGACCCGCTCGGCCGGGGGCCGATCCTGACGGGCGACCGCGTCCTCCTGACCCTTCTGGGCCTCGTCCTCTGCGCGTGGGGCGCCTGGACCGCCCGCCTGATCCTGCGAGATCCCCAGGCCCTGGCGCGATCCGAGAACCATCCCTCCTGGACGCACATGTACTTGATGATGATGTGCGCCCAGGTCGGATTCGCGGCGGCCTATCTTGTCCGGATCTGATCAGCCCGGCTCGGGCGGGCGGTAGCGCGCCACCCTGACGCGCGCCGGCCGTAGCAGGGTCCCGCCCAGGGTGTAGCCCCTGGAGGACTCCTCGAGGACCAGCCCGTCCCGCTCGGCATCGGGGGTCTCTTCGGTCGCAATCGCCTCCGCGACGGCCGGATCGAACTTCTGGCCCGCCGTCGCCACGGCCTCCACCCCCTC
The DNA here is from genome assembly GCA_036001465.1 of Candidatus Polarisedimenticolia bacterium. NCBI lineage: Bacteria > Pseudomonadati > Acidobacteriota > Candidatus Polarisedimenticolia > Candidatus Polarisedimenticolia bacterium. The sequence goes on along the minus strand of DASYUH010000040.1, from coordinate 98,157 downwards.
CGAGGCGAGCACCTGGAACAGGCGGTCGCGGATCAGCGTCACCCCGGCCAGGAGCGGGGCGGGATCGGTGGCGGCGCGCGCGGCGGCGATCGCCCGGTCGAGGTCGTCGAGGACGTCCAGGGTCTTCCGCAGGAGGTCGCCACGGGCCATCTCGAGACGCCGATCCAGATCGCGCGACAGGCGCTCCCGGAACGCGTCCCGTTCTTCGTCGATGCGGCGGTAGGCCGCCGAAATCTCCCGGGCCCGCCGCTCCGCTTCCTCGGCGCGGGCCTTCAGCTCCTCGACATAGGTGGGAAGGCGGGGGGGCGCGTCGGCCGCGGCGGGGTCTGCGGACGTGGACCTGCGGTCGATGACCGAGAAGGCCGGCTCGCGTCCCTTGGTCCTCCCGTTCCCCTTGTCCTTGGCGGTCTCGCTTCGATCGTTCATGTCCGGATGCGCCCGACTCAGCGCCCGGTCAGCCGCCGGATCCGCTCGCGGATCGGCGGGTGCGTGCTGAACAGGTTGGTGAGCGCTCCACCGGTGAAAGGCTTCACGATGAAGAGGTGGCTCGAGGCCGGTCCCGCGGTCTGCATCGGGATCCGCCGGCTGGAGTCCTCCAGCTTCTGCAGGGCGTTCGCCAGCCCGTACGGATTGTGGGTCATCTCGGCGCCCGTCGCGTCCGCCTGGAACTCGCGCGAGCGCGACACCGCGAGCTGGATGAGCGTCGCCGCGATCGGAGCCAGGATCACCGTCGCCAGGAAGGCGATAGGGTTCGTCCCTCCACGGTCGTCGCGCTGCCCCCCTCCGAAGAAGGCGGCCCAGCGGGCCATGTTGGCGATCACCATCACGGCCGCCGCCAGGGTCGCCGCGATGGAGCCGATGAGGATGTCGCGGTTCTTCACGTGGGACAGCTCGTGGGCCAGCACTCCTTCCAGCTCCTCGGCGTTCAGCAGCCGGAGGATGCCGTGGGTCACCGCGACGGCGGCGTGCTGCGGGTTGCGTCCGGTGGCGAACGCGTTGGGGGCCTCCTCGGGGAGGACGTACACCCGGGGCATCGGGATGCCGGCGCGGGCCGTGAGGCGCTCGAGAATTTCGTACAGCTGGGGTGCCTGCTCCCGGGATACGGGCTGGGCACGGTGCCACGCCAGGACCATGCGATCGGAGAACCAGTAGGAGAAAAAGTTCATGACCGCCGCCAGGCCGAGCGCGAGGATCATGCCCCGGGGGCCACCGAACACGCTGCCGAGTGCCACGATCAGGGCCGACAGCAGCCCGAGCAGAAAGGCCGTCTTCACCGCGTTCATCGTTCCACCTCGATGGTCATGGACCTTGCCCTTGATTCCTGAATCCTGGGCAGGACGATCTCAAGCACGCCGTTCCTGTACACGGCCCGGATGCGGGCCTGGTCGATCCCCTGCGGCAGGCTGAACGACCTCATGAAGGTGCCGTGCGGCCGTTCGGCACGGTGCATCTCCTCGGGCCGGACGTCTCCGGGGGGCCGCCTGTGGCCGCGCAGCACGAGGACGCCGTCCTCCACGCGCAGCTCGAAGTCTTCCCGGGCCACGCCGGGGAGGTCGACGCGCAGCGCGACGCGGTCGTGGGCCTCGAAGATGTCGACGGGCGGGCACCACGTTCCCGCAGGGTGCTCCCCGTGCCCCGCATCGGCCAGGGGATCGGGCTTCCGATGGTCCGTCCATTTTGCTACCGCCATCCTGGGCTCCCTTCCGCCGCGACCGTGCCGCGGCGGCCCGGGCCGGCGCTCAGCGCGCCCGCCGCCCGGACTGACCGGCCGGCTCCTGTCCGCCGGCCTTCTCGAACACCACGCCGTCCTTGTCCTTCGACCAGTCGGCGCGGATGACGTCCCCGGGCCCGAAGGCCCCCTCGAGCACCCGGCGCGACAGGGGGTCGAGGACCTGGCGCTGAATCGTCCGCTTCAGCGGCCTGGCGCCGTACTGTGGATCGTACCCGATCTCCGCCAGTTTCTTGCGCAGGGCCGGGGTCGTCTGCAGGGACAGCTGGCGAGCCTGGAGGAGGCCGCCCACCCTGGCCACCTGGATGTCGACGACCTTCAGGAGGTCCTCCCGCCCCAGGCTGTTGAACAGCACGATCTCGTCGATCCGGTTGAGGAACTCCGGCCGGAAGGTGCGCTTGAGCTCCTGCTCGACGATCCGCTTGAGGCCGTCGCGATCGCCCCCCTGGTGGCCCTGGATGAGCTCGCCGGCGATGTTGGAGGTCATCACGACCAGGGTGTTCTTGAAGTCGACCGATCGTCCCTTGCCGTCGGTCAGCCGTCCGTCCTCGAGAATCTGCAGGAGGGCGTTGAAGACGTCGGTGTGGGCCTTCTCGATCTCGTCGAACAGGACGACCGAATAGGGCCGCCGCCGCACCGCTTCGGTCAGCTGGCCGCCCTCCTCGTGGCCCACGTAGCCCGGGGGCGCCCCGATCAGCCGCGCCACGGAATGCTTCTCCATGTACTCCGACATGTCGATCCGGATCATGGCGCGCTCGTCGTCGAACAGGAACTCCGCCAGGGCGCGGGCCAGCTCGGTCTTGCCGACCCCCGTGGGTCCCATGAAGAGGAAGGAGCCGATCGGCCGGTTCGGGTCGGAGAGCCCGGCCCGGGCGCGCCTCACGGCCTGGCTGACGGCGGCCACCGCCTCGTCCTGGCCGACGACCCTCTCCCGGAGGCGATCTTCCATGCGCAGGAGCTTCTGCACCTCTCCCTCTAGCATCTTGCTCACCGGGATCCCGGTCCAGCGCGACACGATGGCGGCGACGTCCTCCTCGTCGACCTCCTCCTTCAGCATCGGGCGCCCGCGCTGAAGCGCCTGCAGGCGCCCGTTCGCCTGCTCGAGCTTCTTTTCCAGCCCGGCGATATCGCGGTAGCGCAGCCGCGCCGCCTCTTCGAGATTGCCGGACTTCGTCGCCTGGTCGACCTTGAGCCGGGTCGCCTCGATGGTCTCCTTGATCGATCGGATCTCCTGGATGATCTCTTTCTCGGCCTTCCAGCGCGCCTTCAGGGCGTCGCTCTCCTCGCGCAACCGGGCCAGCTCCTTAGCGGCCTCCGCCACTCGCGCCTTGCTTGCGGGGTCGGGCTCCTTTTCGAGAGCCTTGATCTCGATCTCGATCTGGATCCGCTGCCGGTCGAGAACGTCGATGTCGTGCGGCAGGGAGTCGATCTCGATGCGCAGGCGGGAGGCCGCCTCGTCGACCAGGTCGATCGCCTTGTCCGGCAGGAAGCGATCCGTGATGTACCGGTGCGACAGGGTCGCGGCGGCGACGAGGGCGGCGTCCTTGATGCGCACGCCGTGGTGCAGCTCGTAGCGCTCCTTCAGGCCCCGCAGGATGGCGAGGGTGTCCTCGACGCTCGGCTCGCCGACGAGGACCGGCTGGAAGCGGCGCTCGAGCGCCGCGTCCTTCTCGATGTACTTGCGATACTCCGCGAGGGTCGTGGCGCCGATGCAGCGCAGCTCGCCGCGCGCCAGAGCCGGCTTCAGCATGTTGGCCGCGTCCACGGCCCCCTCGGCCCCGCCGGCGCCCACGAGGGTGTGCAGCTCGTCGATGAACAGGATGTAGCGGCCCTCGGCCTGCTCGATCTCGCGGATCAGCGCCTTCAGCCGGTCCTCGAACTCCCCCCGGTACTTGGTCCCCGCGATCAACGCCCCCAGGTCGAGGGCGACGACCTGCTTGTTCTTCAGCCCCTCCGGCACGTCCCCGTCGACGATGCGGCGGGCGAGCCCCTCGACGATCGCCGTCTTGCCGACGCCGGGGTCCCCGATGAGGACCGGGTTGTTCTTGGTCCGGCGCGACAGGACCTGGACCACGCGACGGATCTCCTCGTCCCGCCCGATGACCGGGTCGAGCTTTCCCCGCCGGGCCATCTCGGTCAGATTGCGGGCGTACTTCTCGACGGTCTGGAAGGTGTCCTCGGGGTTCTGCGACACCACGCGCTGGCTGCCGCGGATGGAACGCAGGGCCTCGAGGAGCCTCCCCGAGGTCGCCCCGGCGTTCTTGAGAAGGTCGCCGGCCGCACCCCGTTCATCGAGAAGGGCAAGGAGCAGGTGCTCCACCGACACGAAGTCGTCATGGAACTCGGAGGCCTTCGCCTCGGCCTTTTCGAGCACCCGGCGGAGGCCGTCTCCCAGGTGGGGGGCCGCGCCTCCGCGCGCCCGCGGCCTTCCGTCCAGCGCTTCCCCCAGCAGGGTCCGGAGGCGCGGGACGTCGACCCCGATGCGCTGCAGGAGGATCGAGCACAGCCCCCCCTCCTGATCGAGCAGGGCGCGAAGGAGGTGTTCGGGGGCGATCTCGGGGTGCTCCAGCTGGACGGCGGTCTGTTGCGCTGCCTGCAGGGCCTCCTGCGATCGGACGGTCAAGCGCTCGAGATTCATCGACCGGTTCGTCTCCTTGGGCTGTCAAATGTTACGCGGAGAATTATGAACCTTGAGCGTGTCATTGTCAACATTTGCAAGCTAAGATATTTCGATACATATCAATAGCTTACGCAATTAATCAAGATCAACTTCGGCTCGAAGCGAGCCCATTTCCCACTCCGCCGGCCAGTTGCCTTCCTGCCGGCTCCTCCTCGAGAAACTCCCGGATCAGGTCGATGCACGTCCTCGTGTGGGTCAGGAAGAGATGGTGTCCCGTGCCGCGTACCGCATGCAGTCGCAGGGAGGGGTAGAGGAGGGGAAGCGGGCGGACGTGATCAATGGGTGCGACCGAGTCCTGCTCGCCGTGGATCAGAAGCGTCGGGACCGGCGGCACGGAGGGCAGGATCCCGTCCACCTGATAGTTCAGGAGGCAGTGCTCCAGTGTGGAGGTGAGGGACTTGAAGGTGAACTTGTGGCTGTCGATGAGGACCGCCCAGGGGAAGCGCAGGAGATAGCGCAGGGTGATCTCCAGGCCGCTGCGCTTCATCTGCGCCAGGGTCTCGGCGAGGGAGTGCTCGTTCAGCAGGCGGCGATAGTGGGGGGAGCCCCGCCAGAACAGGGCATGGGCGGAGACCGGGTCGCTGTACCGGGGGAGGCTCACCAGGATCATCCGGCGAACGTGCTCCCGGTACCGCGAGGCGTACTCCAGGGCGATCAGGCCGCCGAGCGAGTGGCCGACGATCGTCAGCGGTCCCGCGGCCAGGCCGCGCTCCTCGATGAACGCGCGCACGCTATCGCGGAACAGGTCCAGGGTGTATTCGACGTACGGTTTGGGAGACAGCCCGAACCCCAGGAGATCGGGGATCACCAGGCGGTAGTCGCGCTCCAGCGGGCGGACCTTCTTGTCGAAATAGCGGCGCGAGCCGGTGATGCCGTGCAGGAACAGGAGGACGGGCCCCCGCGGGTTCCCTTTCTCGAGGTAGTTGAGGGCGTTGGGCGGTCTCATCATGCGCGACACTGCGCGGCGGTCCGCCCGCGCGGGGCCGCGATCATACCACGCGGCCGGAAGCGGCCGGCTTGATCTGTCTTCGACGGCTGTCCTATGATGGCGTGCCCGTCGAGCCCAGCAGTTCGCGCAGTCGATCCGCGTTCTCCCGCCGAGGGTGGTTCGACGCTCCGCATGGACGCCGCCTGACAGGAACGCGGTGGGGAGGAACTCGTGTTGGATGCCTTGCGACAGACCGATCCCGAAGTGGCGGCCGCGCTCGAGGCGGAGATCGCCCGGCAGGCCGACACGCTCGTCCTGATCGCCTCGGAGAATTTCGCCTCGCGCGCCGTGCTCGAGGCGATGGGCTCGGTGTTCACGAACAAGTACGCCGAAGGCTACCCGGGCCGCCGCTACTACGGCGGCTGCGAGCACTCCGACACGGTGGAGCGCCTCGCCATCGATCGGGCGAAGGCGATCTTCGGGGCGGAACACGCCAACGTCCAGCCCCATTCGGGGTCCCAGGCCAACATGGCGGTGTACATCGCGGCGCTGAAGCCCGGAGACACGATCCTCGGGATGGACCTGGCGCACGGGGGGCACCTGACGCACGGCCACCCGCTCAATTTCTCCGGCCGGTACTTCAAGGTCGTGCCGTACGGCGTGAGCCGCGACACCGAGATCCTGGACTACGACGAGATGGAGCGCCTGGCCCGCGCCCACCGGCCGCGGATGATCGTGGCCGGCGCCAGCGCCTACGCCCGCGTCATCGATTACCCGCGCATCCGGCGGATCGCCGACGAGGTCGGGGCCCTGGTCATGGCCGACATCGCCCACGTGGCCGGACTGATCGCCGCCGGCGTCCACCCCAACCCGGTGCCCCATGCCGACTACGTGACCACCACGACGCACAAGACCCTGCGCGGGCCTCGCGGCGCCCTCATCCTGTGCCGGGAGCGGCATGCCAAGGCCATCGACAGCGCGGTCTTTCCGGGGACGCAGGGGGGCCCGCTGGTGCACATGATCGCCGCCAAGGCGGTGGCGCTCAAAGAGGCCATGACCGAAGGCTTCCGGAGGGACCAGGCGCGCACCGTCGAGAACGCGGCGCGCCTGGCGGCGCTTCTGACGGACGGCGGACTGCGGATCGTTTCGGGCGGGACCGAGACCCACCTGTTCCTCGTCGACCTGCGGCCGAAGAAGCTGACCGGCCGCGCGGCGGAGCAGCGGCTCGAGAAGGTGGGCATCGCGCTGAACAAGAACGCCATCCCGTTCGATCCCGAGAAACCGATGATCAGCAGCGGCGTGCGCATCGGCACCCCCGCGGTCACCAGCCGCGGGATGGGTCCGTCCCAGATGGAGGAGATCGCCCGCTTGATCCTGGAGACCCTCGCCGAGGAGCCGGACGCGGTGCGGATGAGCGCCATCCGCGAGCGTGTCTCCGCCCTCTGCCGCGCCTTCCCGATCTACGACTGGCTGCCGGGCGGGGGCGCTCATGGCTCCGCCCCGGGCGGGCCCTCCTGAGACCCGGAGGCCGGACGTCGATGGGCCTCCCCGTGATCCTGGATCTGGCCGGGAGGCGCTGCGTCGTCGTCGGAGGCGGCCGGGTCGCGGAGCGCAAGATCGCGGCGCTGATGCCGTCCGGCGCGGATCTCCTGGTCGTCGCTCCGGAGGTCACCGCCCGCATCCGGTCCCTTGCCGGACGCCGGCGACTCGGCTGGCGCCGGACCGACTACCATCCCTCCTGCCTGAGAAAGGCCAGTCTGGCGTACGCCGCCACCTCCGACCCGGCCACCAACAGCCGGGTGGCGCGCGACGCGCGGCGCCTCGGCCTGTTCGTCAACGTGGCGGACGACCCCGGGCTCTGCACGCTCGTCATGCCGGCGATCCTCAGGCGAGGCGATCTTCTCGTCACGGTGTCGACTTCGGGATTGAGCCCCACCCTCGCCCGTTCTCTGCGTGACGATCTTGGGGCGCGCATCGGCCCCGAGTACGGCGAGTACCTGCGCATCGTTGGCTCCGTTCGCCGGCGACTGCGGCTGGCCGTGGTCGATCCTCGCGACCGCGCCCGGCGCCTGCGGCGGATTCCGTCGGTGGCGCTTCTGGCGAGGCTGCGCTCGGGGCGCAGGCGGGAGGCCTGGCGGACCGCCGGCCGCGCCGCGGGACTTCCGGAGGGAGGAGGGACGCGGCATGGCGCAGCGTCCTGATCCCGAACGGGCGATCTACCTCGTCGACGGCAGCAACAACCTGTACCGGGCCTTCTTCGCCATCCGCGGACTGAGCAACAGCAAGGGGCTGCCGACCAACGCGATTTTCGGCTTCACCTCGATGCTTCGCAAGCTCCTGCGGGAGCACCAGCCGCGCTTTCTGGCGGTCGCCTTCGATCTGGCGGGCCCCACCTTCCGGCACGAGGCGTACGCCGACTACAAGGCGAACCGCCCGGAGACCCCGCAGGAGCTCATCGCGCAGATCCCCTTCGTCAAGCAGGTCTGCGGGATCCTGGGCGTCCGCGTGATCGAGAGCGCGGGATACGAGGCGGACGACCTCATCGCCACCCTCACCGACCGCGGGCGGAAGGACGGCCGGCCGATCGTCATCGTGGCCACCGACAAGGACCTGCTGCAGCTGGTGGGGGACGGCGTGCTGGTCTACAACCCGGTCCATGACGAGCTGCTGGACGACGAAGGGGTGGAGCGGGTCTTCGGCGTCAAGCCGTCGCAGGTGCGCGACGTGCTGGCCCTGTGTGGCGACGCCTCGGACAACATCCCGGGCGTTCCGGGGATCGGCGAGAAGGGGGCCAAGGATCTGGTCCGTCAGTTCGGCGACCTGGAGGGGGTGCTCCGTGCGAAGGACAGCCTGTCCCGCAAGAGCTACCGGGAGGGGCTGCAGAATCACGAGAAGGAGGCCCGTCTGAGCCGCGACCTGGCCACCCTGCGCTACGACGTCCCGGGCGATTGGGACTTCGACTCCCTGCGGGTGAGGCCGGCGGATCACGAGGCGGCCCGGCGGATCTTCCTGGAGCTGGAGTTCGGCGCCCTGGCGCGCGAGTACGCGGCGCCGGTGGCGACGCGTCCGGTCGCCGCGACGGTCGTCCAGGACGCCCGGGAGCTCGAGGAGGCCGTGGCCCGGTTGCGAGGCGGAGGCATCCTGGCAATCAACTTGGAGCGAGACCACAGGGAGCCCATGCGCGCGGCGCTGGTGGGAATCGCCCTGGCCGGCCCCGGAGGGGAGAGCCTCTACGTGCCCCTGGCCCACCGGCATCTGGGGACGCCCGCGCCGATCGACGCAGGCACCGTGCTGCGTCTCCTGCGCCCCCTCCTCGAGGACCCTCGGGTGCGCCGGGCCGGGCACAACGTGAAGAGCGACGAGGTGCTTCTGCGCAGCCTCGACTGGCCGGTCCCGGCGGTGGAATTCGACACCATGCTGGCCAGTTACCTCTTGAACCCCTCGCGTCGCAGCCACGCGCTCGACGCGGTGGCCCAGGAGATCAGCGGCCTGGCGGTCCCGTCGTACGAGTCGGTCCTGGGCCAGGGAGCCCGGAGCCTCCCGTTGCCCGACCTCGACATCGACCGCGCCGCGGAGCTGGTCTGCGCGCGCGTGGGGGCCATCCTTGCCCTCCGCGAGCCGCTCGAGCGCGGCCTCGAGGAGGAAGGCCTCCTGGCGCTCCTCAACGAGCTGGAGCTGCCGCTCGCTTCGGTCCTGGCGGAGATGGAGACGGCCGGCGTGCGCATCGACACCGCATTCCTCGCCTCCCTGTCCGCCGAATGGGAGGGCCGCCTGGCCGGCCTGACCCGGGAGATCCACGTCCTCGCCGGCAGGGAGTTCAACATCAATTCGCCGCGGCAGCTGGGGGAGATCCTGTTCGAGACGCTGAAGCTGACTCCCGGCCGCAAGACGCAGAAGACCCGCTCCTTCTCGACGAGCGTCGAGATCCTCGAAGAGCTGGCGGAGGAGCACGAGCTGCCGCGAAAGCTCCTGGACTACCGGAGCCTGCAGAAGCTGAAGTCGACCTACGTCGACAGCCTGCCCGCGCTCATCAACCCCCGGACCGGCCGGGTCCACACCTCCTTCAATCAGGCGGTCGCGGCCACCGGGCGCCTCAGCAGCAGCGATCCCAATCTCCAGAACATTCCGGTCCGCACCGAGCAGGGCCGTCAGATCCGGCGCGCGTTCGTGACCGAGCCGGGATGCGTCCTCCTGTCCGCCGACTATTCCCAGATCGAGCTGCGCGTCCTGGCTCATCTCTGCGGCGATCCCGCCCTGGTCGAGGCCTTCCGCGCCGGGGAGGACATCCATCGGCGCACCGCGGCCGAGGTCTTCGGGGTGCCGCTCGACGGGATCAGCGAGGAGATGCGCCGGCGGGCGAAGGTGGTGAACTTCGGCATCATCTACGGCATGGGCTCGCAGCGCCTGGCGCGCGAGCAGGGGATATCCCAGAAAGAGGCGGGAGAGTTCATCGAGGCCTACTTCAAGCGGCTTCCCAGGGTGAAGCAGTACCTCGACGCGACCGCGGCGCAGGCGGAGTCCGAGGGGCGCGTCCGGACGCTCCTGCACCGCGTCCGTTACTTTCCCGAGATCCAGGGGGGGGACCGCAACGCCCGGCAGCAGGCCCTGCGGGCCGCGGTCAACACCACGATCCAGGGAAGCGCCGCCGATCTCATCAAGCTGGCCATGGTCGCCCTCTCCCGCAGCCTGAAGGAGGCCGGGAGCGGCTCGCGCATGACCCTTCAGGTGCACGACGAGCTGGTCCTCGAGGTGCCCCAGGGAGAGCTGCAGGCGACCGTCCGGAGGGTCCGGGAGGTCATGGAGGGCGTGTACAAGCTGGCCGTTCCGCTGGTGGCCGACCTCAAAGCCGGCCCCAACTGGCTCGAAATGAAGCGCATCGAATCCAAAGATTGAAATCGACCGCTCCTCCGGTCCCGAAAAACGGCCCGGTTGCGCCGGAATTCGCCGCAACCTAGATTCCGGGTGCGACCGGTACGGCGCGCTGCCGCACCGACCTGCGGACAGGCCGGATGCCCGAACCGATCCACATCCTCATCGTCGACGACGACCCTGCGATTCGTGAGGTCCTCTCGGAAGGTCTGTCGGACAGCGGCTACCGCTGCGACACCGCCCGCGACGGCGCGGAGGGCCTGGAGAAGCTGAAATCGAACGGGTTCGCGCTCGTGGTCAGCGACATCGACATGCCGGTGCTGGACGGCGTCGGGCTCCTGCAGGAGATCAAGAGGCTCCGTCCCGACACCGAGATCATCATGCTCACCGGCGTGGTGGACGTCGACACCGCGATCCAGTCGATGCGACTGGGGGCCTCGGACTACCTGACCAAGCCGTTCCATCTCGCCGAAGTGCGCATCACCGTCGAGAGAGCCCTGGAAAAGCAGCGGCTGGTGCGCGAGAACCGGGAGTACCAGAGGAACCTCGAGGTCAAGGTCAGGGAGCGCACGGCCGAGCTGAGCCGGAAGAACCGTGAGGTCGAGGAACTCTTCAACCGCCTGAAGGACTCCTACCAGACCACCCTGGAGGCCCTGGCCACCGCCCTGGACACGCGCGACACGGAGACCCTCGGCCATTCGTTGCGCGTCGCCTCCTACACGGCCGCCGTGGCCCGCAGCATGGGGGTGAGCGAGCCGGAGCTGACCGACATCTATCGCGGCGCCCTCCTGCATGACGTCGGCAAGATCGGCATTCCCGACGCCATCCTGCGCAAGCCGGGGAAGCTCACCACGGAGGAATGGGTGGAGATGCGACGGCATCCCGAAATCGGCTACCGCATCCTGCAGGGGATCAACTTCCTGGAGGCGTCGCGGGAGGTCGTCCTCAGCCACCAGGAGTGCTATGACGGATCCGGCTACCCCCGCGGGCTCAAGGGGAAGGAGATCCCCCTGGGCGCGCGCATCTTCGCCGTGGTGGACACCCTCGACGCGATGACCAGCGACCGGCCGTACCGCAAGGCGCTGTCGCAGCAGGCGGCCCGTGAGGAAATCCGCAAGTACAGCGGCACGCAGTTCGATCCGGACGTCGTGCAGGCCTTCCTCGCCATCCCGGAGGACGACTGGGCCGAGATTCACCGCAAGGTCATGCAGGACGTGATGACGCGCACCGAGACGCGCTTCTAGGAGCCGGCCCCGAGGCTCGCGACGAGCTGGGCCAGGTCGTGCTCCAGGGTGGAGCGCGGGCTCTCGACGATGCGTCCGATCTCCCGTCCCCCGGCGGAAAGGACCAGGGTCGGGACTCTCTCGATCGCCCCGCGCCGCGCCAGCCGCGCCGGTTTCTTCTTGCTCCGGTCCAGGCCGAAGAACCGGACCCGCAGGCCCGGGGGGGAGGCGCGGTCCAGGATCTTCATGAGGCGCGGCAGCTCCCTCCGGCTGTCGGAGCACCAGCTGCCGAAATAGACATCCAGAACCGCGGGGCCCTTCAACGTGGCCAGCGTGCGGAGGTCCTCCGCCGACGGCTCGTATGCGTCGTACTCCTTCTCCCACGATTCCGAGATGGAGGGCAGGGTCGCGGCGTGCACCCGGCCGAGCAGGACCTCTTCGGCGGTCCAGGCCTTGAACGAGGCGGTGACCAGAACGACCCCAACGACAACGAGGATCAGGGCGGTGCGTCGAATCGCAGGCGGCATGCATCCTCCCGCCGCGGATCATCCGCCGGCGCCGGCTGGATTGTCAATCGTCGGCGACATGCCGGGCCGCGCCGCGTCTGTCGCGCGCGGCGTTGCTTGACGGAGTGATCTTCGTCTGTTAGATTGACCCTGTCTCGTTTCCGCGGAGGATCTCGATGACGATCCGGATGCGACTCGCGCCTGTGCCGTTGGTGGTGGCGCTTCTGTGCGCCTCGCCGGCCCTGCCGGCGCCGGCCCAGGAGCCGGCCGGTGACAAGAACGGTCACGCTCCATCTCCGGCCCCGGCGGATCCGATCCTGGCCCGCATCCTCCAGGAGTTCGATCAAGCGCAGCGGGACACCTCGACCCTGGTGGCGCGGTTCACGGAGAAGAAGGACCTCCGGCTCCTGGCACGTCCGGTGATCTCGCGCGGAGAGCTCTACTACAACCGCCCCAACCAGGTCCGATGGGAGTACCTCGAGCCCGACCGGAAGGTCTTCGTGATCACCGAGGACCGGTACATGGCCTACTACCCGGCGCTGAAGCGGGCGGAAGAGGTCCCTATCAAGAAATTCGTGGGCAAGCGACTGTTCCGGTTCATCGGGCTGGGCCAGTCCATCGAGGAGCTGGGGAAGTATTACGAATTCCAGCTCGCCACCCGCAACGAGCTCAAGGACACGCATCTCCTGGTGCTGGTGCCGCGCAAGAAGAAGCTGCGCGACCGTGTCGCGGAGATGAAGATCTGGGTGGATGATGCCACCCACCTGCCGCGGCAGCTGCAATACGTCGAGGCCGACGGCGATTCGACCCTCCTGACCTTCCACGACCTGCGCTCGAACGTGGACGTGGCGGCCGGTCGCTTCCGGCTGGAGCTTCCCAAGGACGTCGTGGTGTCGGACTCCTTCAACGGCTTCTCGCTGGGCGAGCAGAGCTTCTAGGCGCCGGCCGGATCCCCCGACAGGCAGTCTCCCGGACAAAAAAAGAGCCCCTCGCAACGCGAGGGGCTCTGACTTTCCGGAACGACGGTGACTCGATCCGTGCGGCCGGGTAACATGCATCCGGCCGCGGGGGATCAGTACATGTCGCCGCCGCCCATGCGCGGGCCGCCGCCCGACGGGGCCTTCTCCTTCTCGGGAATGTCGTGGATCAGGGCCTCGGTGGTCAGCATCAGCGCGGCGATGCTGGCCGCGTTCTGCAGGGCCGTGCGCACGACCTTGGTCGGGTCGATGATGCCGGCGTCGAACATCTCCACCCACTTGCCGGAGTAGGCGTCGAATCCGGTGGACGGCTTCTCCCTTTCCTTCGCCTGCTGGACGATGATGGAGCCCTCGTAGCCGGCGTTGATGGAAATCTGCCGGATCGGCTCCTCCAGGGCCCTGCGGACGATGTTGATGCCGGTCTGGACGTCTTCGCTCTTTTCCTTCAGCTTTTCCAGGCCCGGTACGGAGCGCAGGAGCGCGATGCCCCCGCCGGGGACGATGCCTTCCTCGACGGCCGCCTTGGTGGCGTGCATCGCGTCCTCGACGCGCGACTTCTTTTCCTTCATCTCGGTCTCGGTGGCCGCGCCGACCTTGATGATGGCGACTCCGCCGACCAGCTTCGCGAGCCTCTCCTGCAGCTTCTCGCGATCGTAGTCGGAGGTCGTCTCCTCGATCTGGGCGCGGATCTGCTTCACCCGGCCTTCGATGTCGGCGCGCTTCCCCTTGCCCTCGACGATGGTCGTGTTGTCCTTGTCGGCGGTGATCTTCTTGGCCTGGCCGAGGTCCTCGATCTTGACGTTCTCCAGCTTGATCCCGAGGTCCTCCGTGATGCACTTGCCGCCGGTGAGGATGGCGATGTCCTCGAGCATCGCCTTGCGGCGATCCCCGAAGCCCGGCGCCTTGACGGCACAGACCTGCAGGGTGCCGCGCAGCTTGTTGACGACCAGGGTCGCCAGCGCCTCGCCCTCGACGTCCTCCGCGATGATCAGGAGCGGGCGGCCGCTCTTGGCCACCTGCTCGAGGAGCGGCAGGAGATCACGCATGTTGGAGACTTTCTTCTCGTGCACGAGAATGTACGGGTTCTCGACCACGCATTCCATGCGCTCGGCATCGGTGACGAAATACGGGCTCAGGTAGCCCCGATCGAACTGCATCCCCTCGACGATCTCGAGGGACGTCTCGAGCCCCTTCGCCTCCTCCACCGTGATGACCCCGTCCTTGCCGACCTTCTCCATGGCCTGGGCGATGATCTCGCCGATGGTCTCGTCGTTGTTGGCGGAGATGGTGCCGACCTGGGCGATCGCCTTGCCGCTGACCGGCTTGGAGAGCTTCTTGATGTCTTCGATCGCCTTCTCGACCGCCTTTTCGATGCCCCTCTTCAGGTCCATCGGATTGGCGCCGGCGGTGACCGCCTTCACGCCCTCGCGATAGATGGCCTGGGCCAGAACCGTCGCGGTGGTCGTGCCGTCGCCGGCGACTTCCGACGTCTTGCTGGCGACCTCGCGGACCAGCTGGGCGCCCATGTTCTCCTTGGGATCCTCGAGCTCGATCTCCTTCGCGACGGTGACGCCGTCCTTGGTGCTCGTCGGGGATCCGAACTTCTTCTCGAGGACGACGTTGCGCCCGCGGGGACCGAGCGTCACCTTGACGGCCTCGGCCAGTTTGTTCACGCCGCGGAGGATCGCCTGGCGGCAATCCTCCGAATAGATAATGTCCTTGGCTGGCATGTTACGGTGACCTCCTTAAGTTTTTGAACTGCAGGGTGACGGGGCCGAGGCCTCGATCAGCCGATGACTCCGAGGACTTCCTCTTCCCGGACGATGACGTGCTCCACGTCCTCGATCTTGATTTCGGTTCCGGCGTACTTGCCGATCAGCACGCGATCCCCGACCTTGACGTCGAGCGGAATCCGCTTGCCGTTGTCGTCGAGGCGTCCGGCCCCGACCGCGACCACCTTCCCCTCCAGCGGCTTCTCCTTGGCCGTGTCCGGGATGATGATGCCGCCCTTGACCTTCTCCTCGGCCTCCACCCTCTTGACGAGGATGCGGTCGTGCAGAGGCTTCACTTTCATCGTGTATCCCTCCTGCTGGGTTTTGACCCTGGCGTATCCCGGGTCAGCGACTCTTGTTGACAATCCGGTCCTGCTAGCACTCGATGCGACAGAGTGCTAATGATAGCCAGGCCCTCCCGGCTTGTCAATAGCCAATCGCGCATTTCCGGCCCTATACTGGCTCACGAGAGACAGCAGTCCCAGGGGGATGCATGACCCACGGCCGGCCGCTCGTCGAAGTCATCAGGTCGATCATCCAGAGGACCTACGGCCTCACGCAAGTCATCGGAGAGGTCGGGCCCTATATTGTGGGAGATCAAGGGTTTAGAAAGCTCTACGGCGGCTCGCACGACCCGTCCGGGCAGGCGGGGGCCAGGCTCCTCGTGCGGCAATCCGGCGAATCGGTGCGGGCCGTCGTCTACTACCCGGACGCCCTCGTCCGCCATCTCGAGAGGTTCAATCCCATCAACGGGTTGGGGGACATCAACATCAGCGCCTTCGCGATTCTCGTGGAGGAGGTCGACCACCTCCTGACCCTGGCGAGCCGCGCGGTCGAGGGGAGGACGGTGAGTCTGCTCGAGCTGGAACACCACGCCAACGTCACCAAATACCTCACCGTCATGCACTTCCTGGGAAAGCAGACGGGCCGGGTCAAGGTCGATGAGGCGCTGAAGCAGTGGGCGCGGCACCACCTCTTCGAGAGATATGCCTCGGACGAAGGAGTGGAGGAGGCCCGCTATCGCGACGCGGCGCGCCTCGCCTGGAGGTATCTCAGGCGCCTGGAGAGGTTGCCCGTCGAGAGGCGCCGGGCCGAAATCAGGAGCTTTCACCGGCGGCCATTCGCGGAGAACCTGCACCAGCCGGGCATGAACTGAGGGGCTTGCGGGCCGGACAGGTGGGGCGGCCGGTCCTCAGTGCTCCCGGGCAGGCGGCGGGGACCCGCCGAGAGCGGCCAGCTCCTGCGCCTGGGGAAAGAGATCCAGCGCCTTCAGGAGCTGGAGATCGATTTCGGCGTGCACCTTGTAGGACTCCTCCAGGCCCCAGAGCGCCAGGACGATCGCTTCCTTGATCTCCCCCCTGAGCCTATCGCCGTTCGCCTCGATGTCGGCGGGCGACCACTTCACCTTGCGGGCCTTCAGGAACTCCTGAAACTCCGCGATCACCGCTGGCGTCACGTCGAAGGCCCGCTGGGTCCCCTTGTGCCGGGAATTGAAGTCCACGGCGAAGTGGAAAAAAATCTGGGCGCGCTCGAGCTGGTCGATGAACGGCGGCGTCGGATCGGTCACCACGACGTCGGGACGGATGCCCCCCCCGCCGTAGACGGTCCGACCCGCATCGGTGCGCCGGATGTCCTTCGAGAGGCTGATCAGCTCCTGGTCGCTCTCCTCGTGCGACAGGTAGTCCTCGAGGGAGTTGTAGTCGCGCTGGATGAGGCGCCCGCTCGGCGTGTAGTAGCGCGCCGTCGTGAGGGCCAGCGCGGCGTCCTGGCTGAGCGGGTAGACCGTCTGCACCAGCCCCTTGCCCCAGGTGGTTTCACCCACGATGAGGCCGCGGTCGTGGTCCTGGATCGCGCCGGCGACGATCTCGGAGGCACTGGCGCTGAACTTGTCGACCAGCACGACCAGCGGCAGGTTAATCGGGTTGCCGGCACCCGTGGCCTTGTACTCCTGATCGGCACCGCTGATGCGGCCGTGCGTGTACACGATGAGCTGGTCCTTCCGCAGGAACCGATCGGCGACCCGGACCGCCTGCTCGAGCAGGCCTCCCGGATTGCGCCGCAGATCGAGGATGAGCCGCGTCAGGCCCTGGCTCTGCAGCGCGCGCACCCTCTCCTCGAGCTCCCTGTCGGTCGTGCGGGTGAAGTTCTCGATCTTCACGTAGCCGACGCCTGGCCTCACCATGAACGATTGGCGGATGCTGTTCGTGGGGATGTCGTCGCGGGTGATCGTGAAATGCAGGACCTCCAGGTCGCCCGGCCGGGTCACGGTGATGGTCACGCGCGTCCCCTTCGGGCCTTTCAACCGGCGCAGCGCGTCGTCGATCGTCATGTCGAGGGTATCCACCCCCTCGATCTGGGAGATGATGTCTCCGGCGCGAATGCCGGCGTTCCATGCCGGGGTCCCTTCGAGCGGGGAGATGACGGTGAGAGGTTTGTCATTGGACGGCTTCGAGATCACGATCCCGAGCCCCGAGAAGCTCCCCTGCTGCTCCTCGATCATGTGCTTGTAGTCGTCGGGATCGAGGTAATTGGAGTGGGGATCCATGGTCCGGAGCATGCCGCGGATCGATCCCTCGATCGCCACGCGCGAATCGACGGCGTCGGCGGCGCGCGTCTGGACCATGCTGAGGAGGTGGGTGTAGGTGGAGAGCTGCTCGCCCGTCCTCTCCGACACCGTCGAGGCACGGCCGCCGAGCAGCCCGCCGGCGAGCCCGCCGGCGATGATGAAAGCCAATCCTCCCAGAACCGCTTTCCGGCGCACCCGCGTCTCCATCAATGGCACTGTAGGCAAATTATAGTGCCCGATCCGGCCCGTGTAAAGAAACGATGGAAATAGAGCACTTATTTCCGTTGCCCCGGTGGAGCGTCCGTGGCGTGTCGCGCCCCGGCGCCGGGCTGACGATGGTGCTAAGATGTCGGCTCCGTCGTGCGGCTCCGGAGCGGCCTCGCAACCCCCGTCGTGCCGGCGGATCGGGAGGGATGCGGCATGTTCGGCTCGATTGGCGGCCCGGAACTGCTGGTCATCTTCGCCATCGCCCTCCTCATTTTTGGACCCCGGCGGCTGTCCGATCTGGGACGCACTCTCGGCAAGGGGATCGCGGAGTTCCGCAAGGCGGCCACCGACATGCGCGACACGCTCGACGCCGAGGTGGCCCGGGCGGAGCTCAAGCCTCCCGCGGACAAGCCTCCGACCGACCCGTCCGCGAAGCCGGATGAGGCCCCGGCAGACGATGCCAAAGCGCGGGACGAGCACACCTGACCTGCCGACCATGAGCTTCCTGGAGCACCTGGAGGAGCTCCGGAAGCGGTTGCTGCGGTCGGTTGTCGCGATCGCGGTCGCCTTCGCCCTGGCGCTCGCCTATTCCCGGCAGATCCTGGGCTTTTTCCTGGCACCCATCCGGCCGCTCCTGGGGGATCAAAAGCCGGTCTTCCTCGAGGTGGCCGAGCCGTTCCTTCTGTACATGAAGGTGTCCTTCCTGGTGGCGCTGTTCCTCGCATCGCCGTTCGTGCTGTACCAGGTCTGGGCCTTCATCAGGCCGGGGCTCTACCCGGGGGAACGCCACTACGCCCTGCCGTTCGTGGTGTTCGCCACGCTCTTCTTCCTGCTGGGCGGAGCGTTCGGCTATTACGTGGGATTCCCGGCGGCCTGTCGGTTCCTCCTCGGCGTGGCGGAGGGATTCACGCCGGCGCTGCGCATCAGCAGCCTGTTCAGCTTCGAGAGCAAGATCGTGCTCGGGATGGGCCTGGTGTTCGAGCTCCCGACCGTGATCTACTTTCTCGCCCGGCTGAGGCTGATCACCGCCGGGTTCCTGTGGCGCAATCTGAAATACGCCGTCCTGATCATCTTCATCGTCGCCGCCTTGATCACGCCGACGCCCGACGTCGTGACCCAATGCCTGTTCGCCGGCCCGATGATCGTCCTGTATCTCATCGGCATCCTCGTGGCCCACGTCTTCGGGCGAGAGCCCGCCGCCCGGCCGGGGGCCGGGGAGGAGTGAGCCCCGACACGCAGGACCACCCAGGAGGAGATCGCGTGGGCCATCGGGTTCCCGGCCTGCCGCCCGACTGCGTCGAGGTCCGCTCCGCCGCCGGGGACTGGATCGCGAGGCGGGCCTGCGCCGCGGCGATCGCGAGGGGAGAGGCCGACTTCATCCTGTCGGGAGCGGGAGCGCGACAGACGGCGGCGGGCTCCGGGCGCGGGCCCCTGGCGCGGCTCACGCTCGCGGGGATCCCCGCCGTCGGCAAACGAGCGCTCCATGGGGGCCTCCTCGGCCCCCTTTTCGGCGGGCTCTACCTGGGAAGACGTCGCGCCATCGATCAGCTGCGTGCCTCGGTGCGTCTGGCGCAGGCGGGCGTGCCGACGCCCGAGATCCTGGCGGTCGGCACTCGACGGGTGGCCGGGATCCTGCACGCCCAGGCGATTGTCGCCCGGGAAATCCCGGACGCCCGGAACCTGCACGGCCTGGCAGGGGAGCCCCTCTCCGGAGCCCGGCGAAGGGAGATTCTCGACCGGACCGCCGGCGTCCTGCGCGACATGCATGATGCCGGTTTCGAGCATGCCGACCTGAACCTGGCCAACCTGGTCTGGGGGAGAGGTCCTGCCGGAGAGACGCTCTTCGTGGTCGACCTCGAGCGGGGCCGGTTCGCCGACCCGATCCGTGCGGGCGGCCGCATCCAGGCACTCGCCCGACTCGTGCGCTCCTGCGAGAAGTGGGTGGCCGGACCCCACCGGCTGACCCCTCGGGAAGAGGTCCGCTTCCTCCTGGGCTATGCCCGCGGCGATCGCGCGCTTGTGCTCCTGCTCGCCACGCGACTGGGCCGCTACCGCAGGCGCCTCGGAGCGCGGCGGCTCGCGTGGCGCCTGCGCGAGCTCCTGCGTTCAGAAGACCGGCTGGCGCGCCCCCTCGAGTAGCCCGGCCGCGGCGCGCTCGACCTCCTCGACCGAGATCTCCTCCAGACAGAACGGCCTGCCGGCCGGCGAGGGGGGACACTCCCGGAAGAAATCCTGCCGGCACGGGGAGCAGGGGTAGTCCTTGGAGATCGCCACGACGGGGGCGCGCGCCGCGGCGGGCGCCGTTTTCCCGGGCGTCCCGGGTCCGAAGATCGCGACCGTGGGAACGCCCAGGGCCGCCGCCACATGCATGGGGCCGCTGTCGTTTCCCACGAAGAGATGGCAGCGCTCGAGGACGGCGCCGGTGGTCTTGATCGACAGGATCGGATCAGGCAGGAGCACTCCCTGCCGCGGTATGGCCGCGGCGACCCGGTCCAGGAGGCCGCGCTCGGACGCGCTCCCCAGCAGGATGATCCGGGCGGCATGTCGCTCCACCAGGCGGCGCCCCAGCAGTCCGAAGCGTTCAGGGTGCCAGGACCGCGGCTCCTTCGAGGCTCCCGCGTGCAGCGCCACCAGGGGGGCATGCCCGAGCAGCCCGGCCCGTTCGAGAATCGCCTCCGCCTGCCTGCGGTCCTCTTGCCTGAGGTGAAAGGCCGGGCGCGGATCGGTGACCGGGCATCCGAGGGCCCGGGCGATCCCCAGAAAGGCCTCCATGTGGTGCGTGCCGGGTGGCGGGAGATCCAGAGCGTGCGTGAGCAGCCAGGAGCGGCGATCGGTGGCATATCCGATGCGCCGACGGACCCCCGCGAGAAAGGCCAGGGCCGCCGCATCGAACGCCTTCTGGAACAGGATGGCCAGATCGAAGCGCCGCCGTCGCAGCAGCGCCGCGAGCCGCATGCGGCCCATCACGCCGCGGTGCCTGCCGCCGTCGTCGTACTCGATCAGGTCGTCGTAGAACGGGTCGCCGGAGAGCGTTTCCAGGACCCAGCTCTTGGCCAGGATGGCGATGCGGGCCTCCCGGAAATGCGCGCGGATGGCGCGCATCGCCGGCGAGATCATCACCACGTCGCCGATCCAATTGTTGACCCGGATCAGGATGCGGCGGACGGACGCGGGGTCGATCGGTCTCATCGTCCGGGGCCGGATGCGCCGGCGAAGAGGGCGGCGCGCGACAGGCGGGGGGCTCCCGAGGCGTGCGCCAGCGACCGCGGAGGCAGGAGACGGCGGGCCGCCTCGTACGCCTGGTCGGGGTTGATGCGGGCCGTCGACCGGCCCTCTCTCAGGACGGCATGCATCGGGCCGAGAGGCGCGTTCAGGGCCGGATCGGTGGGTCCGAACAACGCGACGACCGGGCACCCGACAGTCCAAGCCAGGTGCATCGGGCCGGTGTCGGCGCCCACGAACAGGGCCGACCGCCGAAGGACGGCAGCCAGAAGCCGCAGGGAGGTCGGCGGCGCCAGGACGGCCCGCCCTCCGGACGCCGACACGGCCTCCCTGGCGAGCGTCTCCTCGCCCGGCCCGAAGACGACGAGCGGCAACGCACCCGACGAGCCGGCCAGCAGGGAGGCCAGGCGTCCGAAGTACACGGGCGGCCATCGCTTGGCGGCCTGCCGGCGGCTGGTGCCGGGAGAGAGGACCGCCAGGGGAGCCCGACCCGGATTGAGAGAGCGGACCATCGACTCCGCCTGACGCCCCTCCTCCGGGCGCTCCGGAAGCACCACCTCGATCTCGTCCCCCGCGGCCCCCAAGGCCTCGGCCAGGAGACAGTTCTTCTCCACCCGGTTCAGGCGCCGGCCGTGCGGGCGCACCCATTCGTTGGTGAGAAGGAAGCTGAACTCCCGGCAATGACCCGGGGCGAAGCCGATGCGCCGCGGCGCCCCCGATAGGAGGCCCAGGACGCCGCTCTTCAGGCTTCCCTGGAAATCGACGGCGGCCGTGAATCGTCGCGCGCGCAGCTCCCGGCGGAGCACGATGAGGCGGGCCATCAGCGCTCGCGGGCGGCGCGCCGTCTCACGGATCTCGCGGCGCGGGAACCGGATGACCTCGTCGATTTCGGGGTGCCCGTCCAGGAGCTCGCGCGACAGGTCCTCGACGATCCAGGCCAGGTGGACGGCGGGGAAGGTCTTCCGGATCAGGTGCAGGGCGGGGAGTGTCCGCAGGACGTCGCCCACCGCTCCCAGTCGGATGAGCAGGACGCGATCGCGCTCGTCGAGGCGGTGATCCCGGCGGCTCATGAAGATCCGCATCTTACATCGCCCGGGGTGGTCGCACGGTGGTTTGACAAATAATTCGTCCGGGGCTATAAGTCGCGGCCGAAAGAGGAGCCTCATGTCCGTCGACCCGCGACTTCTCGAAATCCTCGCATGCCCTCTGTGCAAAACGGAGGTCAAGCCGACTCCGGACGGCACCGGCCTCGTGTGCCGCGAGTGCCGGAGGCGGTACCCGATCGTCGACGATATCCCGATCATGCTCGTGGAGGAGGCCACCATCCTTCCCGGAGACGGTTCCTGAGCGTCCCGCAGATCCCCGGTGCGAATCTGAGCGCCGCGCGCGCCGCAGCCATCACATCCCGGTTTCCCAGTCTCACGCTTCTCGTCGTCGGCGACCTGATGATCGACCAGTACCTGTGGGGCGGCGTCTCCCGCATCTCACCCGAAGCCCCCGTGCCGGTGGTCCGCCTGGAACGCGAGAGCTCCCGTCTCGGCGGCGCCGGCAATGTGGTCAGCAACCTGCTCGCGCTCGGCGCGCGGGCGATCCCGGCCGGCGTGCGCGGCGACGATCGCTTCGGCGACCTCATCGAGACATTCTGCCGGGAGGCAGGGCTTCCCACCGGGGGGATCGTCGTGGCCCCCGGCCGGCCCACGACCGTGAAGACGCGGGTCATCGCCCACGGACAGCACGTGGTGCGCATGGACCGCGAGGTCGACACTCCGCCCGAAGACCCCGTGACCCGTCGACTGCAGGAACGGGCGCTGGAGCTTCTCGATGGCGTCCAGGGGATGATCGTCTCGGACTACGACAAGGGGGCCCTCTCCCCCATGCTCCTGGCGAGCCTCCTGCCCGAGGCGTCCAGGCGCCGACTTCCGGTCATCGTCGACCCCAAAATGCGACTGTTCCGGCACTACGGGCCCGCGACCGTGGTGACCCCCAACGCGCGTGAGGCGATGGAGGCCGGAGGCGGCGTGGCGCGCACCGGAGAGGAATTCGAGTCGCTCGGCCGGCGGATCCTCGGAATGCTCGGATGCCCGTTCCTCCTCATCACCCGGGGGGAGCATGGCATGCTCCTGCTCGAGAGGGACGGGGGATCGCTCTCCATTCCAGCCAGTGCGCGCGAGGTCTTCGACGTGACAGGGGCGGGGGATACCGTCGCGGCGACCCTGGCCCTGTCGGTGGCCGCGGGGGCCACAATGGCGGAGGCGGCCGTCTTCGCCAACCACGCCGCGGGTGTCGTCGTGGGAAAGATCGGGGCGGCGACCCTGACGGTCCGAGACCTCCTGGGGGCGATCGACGAGACGGGGAAGCCGGGATCAGCTCAGGTGTGAGGTGCGCACCACGATACCGAGCGTCATCAGCGCCCACAGGAGCCGGCAAATCTCGAAATCCTTCAACGTCGACGACCGGCACAGCTCGCGCAGGGGGATCGGTCTCTCGCAGCAGGACAGGAGTGTCCACTCGTCGAGGGACAGGGTCAGGTCACGGCTGATGTCCTCGATCCCGGTGGTCGTCTGATATTTGACCTCCAGGCCGCCGACCGCCTCCCAGATCCGTTCCCACCTCTCGATCCGGCGGATCCCCTCGAGAATGGTGTTCCCGGCGCTCAGCTTCAGGGTGATGACCTCGTCTGAAGGGAGGGGCCCCGGCCGGTAGCGATACCGGCCGCTGGTCCAGAGGAACAGACTGCAGACGATGTTCCGGACCTGGGCCCGGACCCCCTCGACGAGATCGTGCGCCTGGATGAGGCCCGACTCCACGAAGACGGTTCCGAGTCGCTTGTTTTCCTGCGCGGCGCGCTCGACCGTCTGGATCAGGCCCTCCAGGGAGACCAGCCCTGCCTTGAAGAAGATCTGCCCCAGCCGGTCGTCGCGATCATTGGACGTGGCGAAGACGGGCCGTCCGGCCTGGATGAAAATCGACTTTTCGATGGTGTCGCCGGTGAGGGTGAGAACGCCCGTCTCCTTCCGGCTCAGGATGGAATAGATGAGGCCTGGAAAGGTAGTGGTGGAGAGCACCCCCTCGCGCGCGGGACTCGGGTTCGCCATCAGGCCCCTATCATCCCGGCAAGGTAGGGGAGGGACGAAACTTTGTCAAGCAGTTGCCCGGCGGGGGGTTTCGCGGTACACTGCCTTTATGTATTGCAGGGACATGGGTTATTCCATGCTGCAGTCTGACCGCAACGGAATTACAAAAGTTTCTTGACAGGTCATTTATGTCAGGCCACCATTGCAGCAACCGGCGGTTCCCCGTACCTTTCGGGCCGCGCTCAGCGCCGGGGTAGGTTGAGGGAGATTCCGGAGATGGAACAGGAGCTGCGAGGAAGCACCCGGCTGGGGAATTATCTGCGCCGGCTGCGGGTCGGTTACGGGCTCTCCCTCCGCCGGGTCGAGGACAAGGCGAAGACAGGTGGCGGCGAGATCGACAACTCCCAGCTGTCCCGCTACGAGCGCGGCAAATGCTATCCCTCCTTCGACAAGCTCTGCCTGCTCGCCAACATCTTCAACGTGCCGATCCAGAACTTCTCGGACGTTCTGGATCTTGAGCGGGTCGATGCCTACGAGCCCGCCGAGCCGGCGACCTACGAGGACATCAAGACGGAGGCCGGCCGCGAGTGGGACCAGGGGAACTACGCGCGCGCCTATGCCATTTACGAGACCGCCCTGGCACGGCTCGAGGACGGGGCCGAAGGGGCCGTCGACCAGGAGACCCTGGCCCGGGCCCGCTTCAATCTGGCGAGGACGCTCCTTCGGATGGGCAAGATCAGCCTGGCCGAAACGGAGCTCCGCCTCATCCTCAGGCGCCATCGGGACATCTCGCCGACCACGCAGGTGGCCGTTCTCGGGGCCCTGGCGGACGCGCACGAAGACAAGGGGGACCGGTACCTGGCCCTCCTCGAGTCGGAAAAGGCCCTGGCTCTGGCGCGTGAATCGGCCAACGTCGAGTACGAAGGGTACGCGCTCCACCGCATCGGGCGCCTGCACTTCCTGGATGGCGAGTTCGACAAGGCGCTCGAGGGCTTCCGAGGTGCGCGGGCCCTCCTCGAGAGCACGGCGGGCAAGTACGACCTGACCCTCATCCGGATCAACATCGGCTTTTGTCAGGCCATGCTCGGCAAGGTGGACCGGGGCGTGCGCGAGCTCCGGGAGGCGCTGCAGGTGGCCGGCAAGGAGGGTTTCCGCCGCTGCTCCACCTACGCCCTTCTGTACCTGGGCCAGATCCACTACGCCAGGCAGGACATGGTGAAGGCCCGCGACTTCTTCGAGGAAGCCGAGCTCATGGCCCACGGGGGAGAGGAGAGGTTCGTCGACATCCTCTTCCAGACCGCCTATCACCTGTGGGAGATGGCGAGGATCTCCGGAAACCAGGTCCAGGAGAAGGTCTACTTCGGTCGCTTGAAGTTCCTGCGGTCGCAGCTGGACCGGCACTTCCTTGAAGTGGAAAAGTTCGATCAGTTCATCGAACAGGGAAAGGGCAGGTGACACCATGAACAGGCCGCACGTCATTCGCCCGCTGGTCCTCGTGGCCGCCCTGGTGATCGTCCCTTCCCTGGCGCTCGCTGAGGTGAGCGTGCAGTTCAATGGGCACGGTGACTTCAAGCGCGTCGTCTACCTGACCGGCGCGCACGGCCGGACCTACGTCGTCTGGGGACAGATGCGTCCGCGCCTGTTCCCCAATACCGTGCTCAACCCGCTGGGGGACAATCTGGGCGACCTGCCCCCGGTCATCCAGCTCTCGCCGGTGACCGGCCTCCCGTGGGTGGTGTGGCCGAAGAACTTCGGCAACCTCACGCAACTGGTGTACTCGACCTGGGACGCGAGCGGGAAGAGATGGACGGACCCGCGTCCGATCGTTGCCGGAATGCCGTTGATCTGGGGCGATATCACGCCGGCGCTCGCGTTCGACGGCTTCGGGACGCCCTACCTCGTCTGGGCGCGCGCCGAGCAGACCGCGACGGTCTACTTCAGCACCCTGATGAGCGGCGTCTGGACGCCGCCGCTCCGCGTCAGCGACGAGGGGGTCGACAGCCGGACGCCCGCCATCACGCTGGATGGGACGACGGCCGTGATCACCTTCCGCACCCCGCGCGGGCCGGTGACGAAGCGGTTCGAGACGGGGTTCCTGCTCGACAGCGCTGCCAAGCTGATGGACAATCCGGTCCCTCCCCTCGAAGGGCCCCCCGCGGGGCCTTCCGGCGGCGGCTCGGACGGTTTCGTCAAGAAGAAATAGGCGAGACACGCGGCAAGGCCCGGAACGACCCGGCCCGGTGTGGAATTCCTAGGCCCGGGGTTCGGCCCAGGAGGCGGTCGGGCCTTCGGCGGCGGACGGACTGCTGTCGGCGCCCTCGCGCCGGGCCAGCCGCAGGCGCAGCGAGTCGGCCTCCTCCTCGAGGCGCCTCATCTGCTTGCGAAGCAGACGGTTGGTGATCCGGATCTTGATGCCGTCGATGACCCCGATGGTGCAGGCGAACGCCACGCCGAAGATGGCGGCAGCCGCCACCACGGCCCCCATGGGGACGGGTCCGACCTGCCAGAACACCAGGTTGACGGTCACGTCGGCGCCGTTGTACACGCCCACCACGAACAGCACGATGAAGAAGAAGAACACGATCAGGTAGACCAGGATGTTCATCGTCGCACCTCGAGCGGGGTGTCGCGCCGCGGGCGCCTTCCGCCGCGCAGCGAAGGATCGAACCAGCCAAGGACTTCCCGCCATCGTCCCTGCGCCTTGAGGATCGCGTCGACGACTTCGCGCACCGCGCCGCGGCCCCCGGGAGCGCGCGTGACGAAGGGAACGCGCCGGATCACGTCGGAGTGCGCGTCGGCCACGGCGACCGGCATGCCGGCGCGCCCCAGGACCGCCAGGTCGGTGAGGTCGTCTCCCAGGTAGCAGGCCTCCTCGTCCGACAGCTTCTGCCTCTTCAGAATGCGCTGGTAGGCCTGCAGCTTGTCGGTGACCTTGAGGTGGATTTCGTCCAGGCGCAGCTCCTCGGCGCGCCGCACCACCGAGGCGCCGCCCCTTCCGGAGATGATCCCGGTCCGCAGGCCCGCGCGCCTCGCGATCCAGAGCCCGACTCCATCCTTGACGTCGTAGGTCTTGGCTTCGGAGCCTCCCTCGATGAACGAGAGGCCCCCGTCGGTGAGCACGCCGTCGACGTCCATCAGGATGATGGCCACCTTGCGCGCCCGCGGGCCGAGAGGCAGTCGGCACTTCATCAGGTTCCTCCGGGGACGTCTAGGAGCAGGCTCCTAGAACAACTGGGTGCGCCAGAGGTCGTGGATGTGCAGGACACCCAGGACGCGCCGTGCGTCGTCTACCACGACCAGGGAGGTGATCTTCCGGGTCTCCATGACGCGGAGCGCGGCGGCGGCGAGCTCCTGCGCCGGGATGGTGGCCGGGTCGCTGGTCATCACCCTGTCCACCGTCGTCGCCAGGAGGTTGTCCCCCTGCCCGAGGTGGCGCCTCAGGTCCCCGTCCGTGATCACCCCCGCAAGCGTGCCGTCCTCCCGCACGACGCAGGTCATTCCGAGCTTTCGGTCGCTCATTGTCCGGATGGCGTCGCGCATCGGGGAGCCGACCCGGACCAGCGGGGCCTCGGTCCCCTTGTGCATGAGGTGGGCGACGGTCACGACCTTCTTGCCGATCCGGCCGCCCGGGTGGTAGCGGGCGAACTCGTCCAGGGTGAAGCCGCGCTTCTCGAGGAGCGCCATCGCGAGCGCGTCGCCCAGCGCCAGGGCGGCGGTGGTGCTGGCCGTGGGCACCAGGCCGAGGGGCGAAGCCTCCTCGTCGATCCGGACGTCCAGAACGACGCGCGAGTGGCGGGCCAGGGTGGACTCCGGATCGCCGGTGAGCGAGATCAGGCCCACGTCCAGGCGCTTGATCAGCTCAAGGAGGCGCAGGAGCTCCGCGGTCTCGCCGCTCTGGGATATCGCCAGGACGACGTCTCCAGGGACCACCATGCCGATGTCCCCGTGCACCGCCTCGGCCGGATGCAGGAACAGGGACGGCGTTCCCGTGCTGCTGAAGGTCGCGGCGATCTTGGTTCCGATCAGGCCCGACTTGCCCATTCCCGTCACCACCACCCGACCCTTGCAGGCGTGCAGAAGATCCACCGCGCGGCCGAACGACTCGCCCAGCCGCGGAACCAGGTTCAGGATGGCGCGCGCCTCCAGCTCGAGCACCCGGCGGGCGATCTCGTGCGGCATCAGGCGCTCCGCACCACGGCGTCGATCGCGATGACCTGGCGCAGGAGCGGAACGACCGCGTCGAGGGGAAGCGAATTGGGCCCGTCGCTCTTCGCCGCACCAGGGTCGTCGTGCACCTCGCAGAACAGGGCGTCGATCCCCACGGCGGCCGCGGCCCGGGCCAGGAAGGGGATGAACCGCGCGTCGCCGCCGCTCCGGTCCCCCAGGCCACCAGGGTGCTGGACGGAATGCGTGGCGTCCATGATGACGGGGCAGCCGATCTCCTTCATCACCGCGAGCGACCGGAAATCGACGACCAGGTTCTGGTAGCCGAACGACGAGCCTCGTTCTGTGACCAGGACCCGCTCGTTCCCCGCCGATCGCACCTTGTCGACGGCGTTCTGCATCTCCCACGGGGAGAGGAACTGCCCCTTCTTGATGTTCACCGGCCGGCCCGTCCGTCCGGCGGCGGTCAACAGATCAGTTTGGCGGCAGAGAAACGCCGGAATCTGCAGGATGTCGAGGACCTCGGCGGCCGCCTCGGCCTGTCCAGGCTCGTGAATGTCCGACAGCACGGGCACGGCCACCTCCGACTTGACCCGCATCAAGATGCGCAGTCCCTCCCGCAGGCCCGGGCCGCGGAAGGACTCCGCCGAGCTGCGGTTCGCCTTGTCGAAGGACGACTTGAAGATGAACGGGACACCGGCCTCGGCGGCGGCCCCGGCGAGGGCGCGGGCCATCGCGAGAACGTGCCGCTCGCTCTCGATCACGCAGGGGCCGGCGATGAAGGCCAGAGGAGCGCCGCCGCCGATCGCCAGATCGGGAGCGATCGCCACCCGCCGCGTCCGCGCCGGACCGGGGTCAGCGCTGCGTCTGCCGGAATTGTCTGCAGGCACCGATGAAGCTCCTGAAAAGCGGATGCGGGAGCATCGGCTTCGACTTGAATTCGGGATGGAACTGGCAGGACAGGAAGTAGGGGTGGTCCGGCAGCTCCACGATCTCCACGAAGCGTCGATCGGGGGTCTCGCCGCTGACCCGCAGCCCCTTCTTGGTCATGGCGTCCAGGTACTCGCGGTTCACCTCGTAGCGATGGCGGTGTCGCTCGCTGATCTCCGCCAGGCCGTACGCCAGGTGGGCCTGCGACCCCGGATGCAGGACGCAGGGCCAGCGTCCCAGTCGCATGTTCCCTCCCATGCGCTCCACGCCCTCGAGCTCGCGCAGCTTGTAGATGACGGGGTAGGGCGTCGAGAGGTTGAACTCGGAGGAATCGGCGTCCTTCAATCCGCACACGTTGCGGGCGAACTCGATGATGGCGCACTGCAGCCCGAGACAGATGCCGAAGAACGGGATGCGCTTCTCGCGCGCGTGCCGTATCGCCTCGAGCATGCCGGCCACGCCGCGCAGCCCGAAGCCGCCCGGCACCAGGATGCCGTGGCAGGGGGCGATCGCCTCCTCGAGCTGGCCGTCCACGAGGTTGTCCGCCTCGATCCAGCGGAGCTTCACCCGCACGTCGTTGGCGATGCCGCCGTGCGTCAGCGCTTCGTTGAGGCTCTTGTAGGAGTCCTCGTAGGTGACGTACTTGCCGACGATGCCGATGGACACCTCGCCGCCCTTCGGGTTCTTGACGCGGTCCACCATGGTCACCCACTCGTCCATGTTCTTGTCGCGGTACGGCAGGTCGAGCAGCTTGAGCAGGATGGCGTCCAGCCCCTCCTTGGCCAGCACCAGGGGGACCTCGTAGATCGTCTCGACGTCCTTGGCGGTGATCACCGCGTCCTCGGGCACGTTGCAGAACAGGGCGATCTTCTTCTTGATCTCCTTGGGAATGAAGCGGTCCGTGCGGCACATCAGGACGTCCGGCTGGATGCCGATGGCGCGCAGGTCGCGCACCGAGTGCTGCGTCGGCTTGGTCTTCAGCTCGCCGGCCGGGCCGATGTACGGCACCAGCGTGAGGTGCACGAAGACCGCGTCGCTGCGCCCCGCCTCGAGCCGGAACTGGCGGATGGCCTCCAGGAACGGCAGCGATTCGATGTCGCCCACGGTCCCGCCAATCTCGACGATCTGGATGTCGATCCCCTTGGAGATCCTGCGAATCGACTGCTTGATCTCGTCGGTGACGTGCGGGATCACCTGGACCGTCCCCCCCAGGTAGTCGCCGCGCCTTTCGCGGGCGATCACCTGCTCGTAGATCCGGCCGCTGGTGAAGTTGTGGTCCCGCGAGCAGACTGTCGAGGTGAAGCGCTCGTAATGGCCGAGGTCGAGGTCGGTCTCGACGCCGTCGTCGGTGACGTAGACCTCGCCGTGCTGGTAGGGGCTCATGGTGCCCGGATCGACGTTGAGGTAGGGGTCCAGCTTCTGCAGCGTGACGCTGAATCCGCGCGCCTCCATGAGCCGGCCGATCGAGGCCGCGGCCAGCCCCTTGCCCAGGGAGGACACGACGCCGCCGGTGATGAAGATGTACTTGGTCGGCACGCTCATCTCCTCATGAGGAGGCCCGGAGCACCTGCTCGACGGCGAGCACGTCCTCCGGAGTATCGACCCCGTGATAACGCCCCCGGGCCGGTAGAACCCGCATCGTCCGCCCGCGCTCGATGGCACGGAGCTGCTCCAGGCCTTCCAGCGACTCGAGGGCTCCCGGGCCCCAGGACGCGAACTCCAGGAGAAAGCCGCGCCGGTAGGCGTAGAGGCCGACGTGCCTCAGCCAGGGCGGGGAGGCGGAGCCTCCGTCCCGTCCCTCCGGCACATAGGGGATCGCGCTCCGCGAGAAGTAGAGAGCCCGGCCGGACAGGTCGCACACCACCTTCACGACGTTCGGGTCGCGCGCCTCCCGGGCGTCACGGAGCGGCTCGCAGAGCGTGGCCATGTCGCACGCCGGGTCCGCGTCCAGGCACTCCACCAGCCTGTCGATGTCCCTCGGATCGACCAGCGGCTCGTCCCCCTGGATGTTGACGAACAGATCCGCGGAAAGCGATCGCGCCACCTCCGCCAGGCGATCGGTTCCGGAGACGTGCGCCGCGGACGTCATCACGACCTCCCCGCCCGACGCCACGACCGCCGACGCGATGCGCTCGTCGTCCGTCGCCACCAGGAGCCTGTCGATGCGGCCCGCGGCCCGGGCGCGCTCGAGGACACGCAGGACGAGCGCCTTGCCATCGATGAGTGCGAGAGGTTTGCCGGGGAAGCGAGTCGACCGGTATCGGGCTGGGATCACACCGACAGCGTGCATTGCCGCCTTGGGCGTGGACTGCTGCATCAACGGATGTTAGCGCACGCCGCGCGGCCAAGTCAAAAGGAAATTTCCCGCGGGCGTCGTCGCGCGAAATCTCTGGACAGCGCACCCCGCAAGGCTAATAATGAGCGGCAGCACGATTGGTCGCGGGCGCCGGTGGGAGCGCGCGACGTCCAACTCGCCGGCAGGAGGGGTCTCGGATGCCTGGAGAAGTCGAAAAGAGCCTCGAAGCGCTCGGGTACCGCCTCCCGGAGGTCGGCAAGCCTCTCGGGAACTATGTCCAGAGTGTCAGGTCCGGCAATCTGCTGTTCATCTCGGGCAAGCTCCCGAAGGAGAACGGCCGCCTCAAGTATCCCGGGAAGATCGGACGCGAGGTCACGGTCGAGCAGGGGAAAGAGGCCGCGCGCCTCGCAGGGCTGAGCGTCCTCGCGACCGCCAAGCAGTCGGTCGAGGACCTGGATCGGATCAAGCGGGTGGTCCAGATCGTCGGCCACGTCGCGGCGGCGCCGGGGTTCCTCGATGCGTTCGACGTCATCGAGGGAGCCTCGGAGGTGTTCGTGAAGGTGTTCGGCGAGCGCGGCAAGCACACCCGCCTCAGCCTGGGCGTTTCCGAGCTGCCCCAGAACGCCTGCCTGGAGCTGCAGGCGATTCTGGAAGTGGAATAGGATCGTGTGAACCTTCCCTTCAAGCTGCACGTCCTGATCTGCACCGGACCGCGCTGCGGGGGGGAGCGCCACTCCGAGCGCATCCGGCAGGAGTTCCGCAAGCAGTTCGTCCGTCAGGCCCTGCCGGCCTCCGTCAAGGACACGCCATGTCTCTGTTTCGGACTGTGCAGCTACGGTCCGAATGTCATCATCTACCCGGACGGCGTCGTCTACAGCGGCGTGGGCCCCCAGGACGTCGCGGAAATCGTCCGCGATCATCTCGTCCATGGACGGGTGGTCGAGCGCCTGCTCTTCAAGAAGAAGGAGCCGGCAGTGCCGGAAGGCGAGGCTCCGGAACCGTCCGGGGAGCCGGCATGAACGACGGCGTCCCGGGACGGATCCGGCTATAATCCAGGCATGACGGCCACCGTGGACAGCCCCGACCTGCGCGGTCCGCTCGTCGACCGTTTCGCGCGCGTCGTCCGCAGCCTGCGCATCTCCGTGACCGATCGCTGCAACCTGCGCTGCCTCTACTGCATGCCCGCGGGACCCATCGCCTGGTTCGAGAAGGACCGCATCCTGACCTTCGAGGAGATCGAGCGCGTGGCGCGCATCCTCGCCACGCTCGGGGTCCGCGAGATCCGGCTGACCGGAGGGGAGCCGCTGATGCGCCGCGACCTGCCGGTCCTGGCGCGCCGGATCGCGGGGATCGATGGAATCGAAGACCTGGCGATCACCACCAACGGCCTCCTGCTCAAGGAGCTGGCGGAACCGCTCCTTCAGGCCGGGGTCGGCCGGTTCAACGTCCACATCGACTCCCTGGATCCGGCCGGGTTCGCCGCGGTCAGCCGGCGGAACAGCCTCGACATGGTCCTCGAGGGGCTCGTCGAGCTCGAGCGGTTCCGCGCCGTGCCGATCAAGATCAACATCGTTCTTCTGCGCGGGATCAACGACGACCAGATTCCGCGTTTCGTCGACTGGGCGTGGCGCCGTCCCTACCAGGTGCGTTTCATCGAGATGATGCCTCTGGGCGGAGGGGAGCCGTTCGAAACGGAACGTCTGGTCCCGGGCAGCGAGGTCCGGCGTCGCGTCGAGGCGATCCACCCGCTCGTGCCGGTGGGCCGCGATCGCCCGTCGTCACCGGCCAACGTGTTCCGCCTCGCCGGAGGCGCAGGGGACATCGGATTCATCAACCCGGTCACCGAGCCGTTCTGCGGCGACTGCGACCGGATCCGGCTGACCTCCGACGGCAAGATTCGCACCTGCCTCTTCTCCCGCACCGAGACCGACCTTGCCGCCCTGCTGCGCGGAGGCGGCACCGACTCCGAGATCGCCCTCGCCCTCCGCACGGCGGTTCGCGGCAAGGAGGCGGGCGGGTGCCTGGACCTCCACCAGTACTACCAGGAACGGCTCCCGCGAAAGATGTGGCAGATCGGCGGGTAAGTCTCCGGGGCGCTTCCTGGGCTGTGCTATTCTTTCGCGCTCCGGAGGGGCGGGCACGTGGCGGCGGCGATCGCGATCGGTCTGTTCACCTGCGCCGCCGCCGGCATCCTGGCGGCGCTCCCGCTCGCTCCCTTCGGCGAGCTCGGACGCTTCTTCTTCATCCTGAACGCCAGCCTGGCGTTCCTTCTTCTCTGCCTCGCGGCCCCGTACCGGTTCTCCTCGCAGGGGGTGTGGTCCGCCGCGTCGATCCTGGCCCTCCTCGCCATGGTCCTGGTGATGGCCTACGTGGCGGCGCTGCTGGCGCTGCGCGGGGGCCGCTCCTCGCGGGGACTCCTGGTGACGACCGCGGCCGTGGCGCTCGCGACCGTCGCGGCGGACGGCCGCGCCGGTGCGGGCGCCCCGGGACCGTCGTGGGCCTTCGGAGTCAACGCGGTCTGCGCCTCGGCCCTCCTCGGCTCGGTGATCGTGGGGATGCTCCTGGGCCACTGGTACCTGGTCCGGACCCGCCTGGACGTGTCGCACCTGGTGGTGTTCGCCCGCTTCTTCGCCGCGGCGGTTCTCGGGCGGGCGGTGCTCTTCGCGGCCGGCCTGATCGGCGCCGGCGCGCAATCGGAGCTCGGGATGGGGTCGTACCTGAGGGCCGCCGCGATCGATCGGGGATTCTTCTTCTGGCAGAGGATCCTCTTCGGGATTCTGGGGCCGGGGGTGTTCGCCTTCATGGTGCACGAGACGGCGCGCATGCGCTCGACGCAGTCGGCGACGGGGATCCTCTACATCGCCGTGATCTTCGTGATGTACGGCGAGTTCCTGGCCCGCTACCTGACGGTGGCCGGCGCGGGACCGATGTGAAGCGGGACGCGCGGGGCGCCCGGCCGCCGAGCGCGGCGTTTCTCTGCGACGGCTGCGAGCGGGAGCTCGTCCATCCGCTGGATGCGCCGTTGGCGCGGGTCGCCTGTCCCGGGTGCGGGCGCGCGCACGACCTGGACGCCACCGGGGCGGGGCTCGACACGCGGCTCCTGTCCCGCTGCGTGCGCTGCGGGCTCGCCCGGCTGTACGTGCAGAAGGATTTCAACAAGAAGACGGGACTCTGGGTGTTCATCGTGGCCGCGGCCCTGAGCATCCCGACCTGGGGATTGAGCCTGCTCGCCGCCACGATCATCGACCTCGCGCTCTATGTCGCTCTCGGGGACGCGACCCTGTGCTACGGCTGCGGCACGATCCACCGGGGGTTCCGCCGGAACCCGGAGCACGGCCCCTTCGACATCCACATCCAGGAGGCGGTGGACCGCCGCCCGCGGACCGCCTGAGGACCGCATGACGACGGACCGGGACGAGAAGAGCGATTGGAAGGTCGTGCTGCAGTTTTTCATCGTGCCGCTCGGTCTCGTCGCGGTCCTGGTCAGCGTCTTTTTCGGGCTCCAGGTCCTGCGCACCCGCCATCCCGACCCGCGGGCGACGCTCGAGCACCTGAAGGGCCCGTCGCGGTTCCTCCTGCCGTGGGCCGGCGATCCGAAGCGCTGGCAGTCGGGATACGACCTCTCCCTCGCGGTGCGCTCCGGAACGGCCGACGGGGGGGCGGCCCTGGCGCCGGAGCTGGCCGCGGCCTTCCGGGAGGCCGGCGAGGACCCGAAGCTGCGCCGCTATCTGGCCCTGGCCCTCGGGCGGTCCGGCGACGCGCGCGCGGGCCCGGCCCTCAAGGAGGGGCTGCAGGATCCGGACGGCGCAACGCGACTCTTCTGCGCCTGGGGCCTGATGCAGGTCGGCGACCGGTCGTCCCTCCCGGATCTTCGGGCGGCGGTGGGGGACCGGGACGAGGGCGTCCGCACCATGGCCGTCTTCGCGCTGGGAGAGCTGGGGGACCATGAAGGGGCGGACGCCCTGAGGTCGGCCCTGCGCGACGCGACCCTGAGCGTGCGCTGGAACGCGGCGCTGTCCCTGGCCCGCCTGGGGGACGGCTCGGGCGAGTCGGTGCTGATCGGCATCCTCGAGGGGGGCGGGTCCGGCGCGGGGGAGCCGGTCGACACCTCGGCGCGCCTCAATGCCATCCGGGCGCTGGCCCTGCTCAAGGACGATGCCGCCCGCGCCGCGCTGAAACGCGCGGCTGATTCGGGGCAGGGGGACGAGATCCGCGCCACCGCCCGCCTGGCGCTCGAGGCGATCGCCGCGGAGGCGCCGCAGGCGTTGCCTTGACAGCGATCGCCGTCCCCCCTACGATGATGAGGCCGCCTGCCGACCGGTTCCATGACGGGCGGGCGGCCCGGTCGAATGCTCGGACAGGCTTCCAGGGGGCGCCGGCGAACCGATGGATGAACCGCTCAGGTACAGCGACACGGTCATGGACCACGCCCGGAACCCGCGTCATGTCGGCGAGATCCATGGAACCTCCGCGGTGGCCCAGGTCGGCGACCCGGAGACGGGCGACGTCCTCAGGATCAGCCTCCGGATCGAGAAGGAGATCGTGGTCGAGGCCCGCTTCAAGAGCTTCGGTTGCACCGCGGCGATCGCCTCGGGCAGCATGGCGACGACGCTCCTCCGGGGCCGCAGCGTCGAGGACGCCGCGCGCCTGACCAACCACGATGTGGTCGAGGCGCTGGGAGGCCTGCCGGCATCGAAAATCCAGTGCTCGGTCCTGGCGGAGCAGGCGATCCGGGAGGCCCTGAGGCGCCACCGGGAGGCGGCCCGGGCGGAGCGGGAGGCGGTGCGATGCCATTGATCGGCAAGCCGGTGAATCGCCCGGGCAGACCGACCCTTCTCGAGCTGACCTACCTTCCGTCGATCCTCAAGGGGATGTGGATCACCTTCCGGCACCTGTTCCGGCGCAAGGTGACGATGCAGTACCCCGAGCAGACATGGGCGATGCCCGAGCGTTACCGCGGCCTGCCGGCCCTGGTGCGCGACCAGGCCGAGCGCGTGAAATGCGTCGCGTGCTTTCTGTGCGAGTACGTCTGCCCGCCCAAGGCCATCCACATCGAGGCGCAGGAGATCGAGACGGGTGTCGAGAAGGGACCGAAGGTGTTCGACATCAACATGCTGCGCTGCATCATGTGCGGGTATTGCGAGGAGGTCTGCCCCGAGCAGGCGATTTTCCTGACCCGGGAATACTCGACGGTCGGCCTGAGCCGCGAGGACATGATCTTCCCCAAGGAGAAGCTGCTCGAAATGGGCGGCATCCGTCCGGATTCGATCCGGAAGTGGTCGCGTCTCGTTGGCGGAGCGGAGAAGGCCGCGACCGGGACCGCGGGCGGGGAGAGGAGCGCGGTCCGTTGAGCGACGCCCCGAACCGCGACGCGGCCGCCGCCCTCGCCGGGAGGCACGAGGAGGGCGCCCTGGACCAGTGGCTGCTCACGACCCGGCTGGCCGATTACGTCGCCTGGGGCCGCAAGAACTCGCTCTGGCCGATGCCGATGGGGCTGGCCTGCTGCGCCATCGAGCTGATGGCGATGGTGGCGCCGCGCTACGACGTGGCGCGCTTCGGGGCGGAGGCGCTGCGCTTCTCGCCGCGACAGGCCGACATGATGATCGTGGCGGGGACCGTCACCAAGAAGATGGCGCCGGCGGTGAAGCGGATCTACGACCAGATGCCCGAGCCGAAATGGGTCATCGCGATGGGGGCGTGCGCCTCATCGGGAGGGATGTTCCGATCCTACCCGGTCGTTCAGGGGGTGGACGAGATCATTCCCGTGGACGTCTACATTCCCGGCTGCCCGCCGCGCCCCGAGGCCCTGATCGAAGGGATCATGCAGGTGCAGCGACTGGTGGAGGAGCAGGCGGGCTCCGGGCGGGGCAAGGCGCTCCCCGGGGCCGCCGCTCGCGCGGCCCGTACCGATACTCGGACAGGCTCCTAGGCGATGGCTGCCTCCGACACCCGTGACCGCCTCGAGGCTGAAATCGCCGCGGAGATCGCCGGCCGCGGGCCGATCCCCTTCGCCCGGTTCATGGAGATGTGCCTGTACCACCCGACCCACGGATATTACACGCGGGGTCTCGGGGGCGGCGGCGGGCGGGACTATCTCACGAGCAGCGGCCTGCATCGCGCCTTCGGGGCGCTGATCGCCCGCCAGGCCGAGGAGATGTGGCGGCGTACCGGCCGCCCCGACCCGTACCTGTTCGTCGAGTTCGGTCCCGGTGAGGGGCACTTCGCCTGGGATTTCCTGCAGGAAGCGGCGCGGCACGACGGGTTTCTACGGGCCCTTCGGTACCTGATGGTCGAACCGAGCCGCGCCCTCAGGGATCGCCAGCGCGCCCGACTGGGAGGGCGCGGTGCAGCCCCGGTCTCGTGGCTGACCGAGCCGGAGCTCGACGCGCGGGCCAAGTTCGCCGGATGCCTGTTCGCGAACGAGGTCCTGGACGCTTTTCCGGTGCACCGCGTCGTGGGCACGCCGGACGGGCCGCGGGAGATCCACGTCGCCTCGCGGGACGGTCGGCTGGAGGAAATCACGGGACCGCTGTCGAGCGACGCGTTGGGACGATTCCTCGCCGACTCGGAGATCACTCTCGAGGACGGTCAGGAGGTCGACCTGAACCTGGCCGCCCCCTGCTGGGTGGCCTGGGCCGCCGGCCTGCTGCAGCGCGGCCACATGGTGCTCGTGGACTATGGATACGAGGCCCGCGATCTCTACGTCCCGGCGCGCCCTCGTGGCACGCTCCTGGCGTATCACCGGCATCGAGTCAACGAGGAGTTTCTCCTGAGGCCCGGAGAGCAGGATCTCACCGCGCACGTCGATTTCACCGCCGTGAAGCGCGCGGCGGAGACCGCCGGCGCGCGCCTCCTGGGCCTCACGACCCAATCGCGGTTCCTTCTCGCGCTGGGAGCGCTCGATTTCCTGGCGGTGCCGGCGGCCGTCGCGGCCGGCGGTCCCGGGCAGGTGCCTGTCCCCGTGGCACGGCGGGTCGAGGCGATCGAGGAACGGGAGGCTCTCAAGGACCTGGTCCTGCCCGGCGGGATGGGAGATCGCTTCAAGGTGCTCGTCCTCGGCGTGGGAGAGGTGACGCGCGACCTCACCGGGCTGTCCCGCCCCTGGGCCGGTACCCTTGAAGCGGCGGCCGCGACGCCGCTGCCGCCGCCGCGCGGCGCCGCCGCCGAGGACGCGGAGGATCGATCGTGAGCGCGCCGCGCAACGAGCCGGCCATCGTCCTGGACGCCCTCCGGACGGTGAAGGATCCCGAGCTGAACGTCGACATCGTCTCGCTCGGCATGATCGAGAACCTCCTCGTCGATGGGGACAAGGTCTCCCTGACGGTGAACCTCACGACCCCCGGATGTCCGCTGAAGGCCCAGATCGAGAAGGACGTCCGGGACGCCCTGTCGCGGCTTCCCGGAGTCGCCTCCGTCGACCTCAAGATGGGGGCCAAGGTACGCCGGAGTATCGAGACCGAGGGGGGGCTGATCCCGGAGGTGGCGAACGTGGTCGCCATCGGCTCGGGGAAGGGGGGAGTCGGCAAGTCCACGGTGAGCGTGAACCTGGCGCTGGCCTTCGCGCGCGCCGGCGCCGCCGTCGGGCTGATGGACGCCGACATCTACGGGCCGAACGATCCGCAGATGCTGGGCCTGAAGCTGAAGCCCGAGGTGCAGGACCGCAAGCTCCTGCCGGTGCCGATCCACGGCATCAAGATGATGTCGATGGCCTTCTTCCTGAAGGAGGACGAGCCGGTCGTCTGGCGCGGTCCCATGCTGCACGGCGCCATGAAGCAGTTCCTGGGGGACGTGCTGTGGGGGAAGCTCGACTATCTCTTCATCGACCTGCCGCCCGGCACCGGCGACGTCCAGCTCACCCTGTCCCAGATCATCCCCCTGACCGGGGCGGTGCTGGTTACGACCCCGCAGGACGTGGCCCTCCTCGACGTGCGCAAGGCGGCGGCGATGTTCCGGAAGGTGAACGTGCCGATCCTCGGCGTGGTCGAGAACATGTCCTACTTCGGCTGCCCGCACTGCGGCGAGCGGGTCGAGATCTTCAGCCACGGCGGCGGCAAGCGGGTGGCGGAGCAGTTCGAGACGGCGTTCCTGGGAGAGATTCCGCTCGACGTCCGGCTGCGGCAGGGGGGCGATGACGGCCGCCCCGTCGTCGTGTACGATCCGAAGTCCGGCCCGGCCCTCGCGTTCAAGGACATGGCCGAAAAGCTCGCGGCGATCATCAGCGTCAACACGTACAGGAAGTACGAGCAGGAGATCACGGCCCGGACCTGACACCATGCCTTCCCCTCTCCGTCGTTCCCTGCTCTTCGGCAGCGCCCGGGCCGTGCGCGTCCCCGCCCTCCTCGGGCTGCTGCTCCTGGCCTGCGCCCCGGGGCTCGCGGCGCCGGGCGCGGGGGAGGCCCC
This sequence comes from Candidatus Polarisedimenticolia bacterium, assembly GCA_036001465.1. Taxonomy (NCBI): domain Bacteria; kingdom Pseudomonadati; phylum Acidobacteriota; class Candidatus Polarisedimenticolia; species Candidatus Polarisedimenticolia bacterium. The sequence goes on along the minus strand of DASYUH010000040.1, from coordinate 58,614 downwards.
CGCGGATTCCGTCGCCAGGGTCAATGGCCGGCCGATCCTGCGGCGCGACTTCGAGGCGGCCGTGCAGCTCCAGTTCCGCGGCCGGCGGCCGGGACGGGACGGGCTCAAGGAGCTGCAGTCGGTGCGCGAGAAGGTCCTGGAGCAGCTGATCGAGAACGAGCTTCTGTACCAGAAGGCGTCCAAGGCCGATGCCGCGGTCCCGGAGGAGCGGATCGAAGCGGAATTCAAGACCCTGCGGGACGGCTTCCCGTCCGCCTCGGAGTTCGCGGACGTCCTGAAGGAGACCGGGGTCACCGAGGCCGAGATCAAGGAGCAGCTCCGAAGGACCCTGATCGTGACGCGCTTCGTCGACCGGGAGGTCCTGTCCGGGCTCGAAGTGACGGACGAGGAGGTCCGGCGCTATTACGATCAGAACCCGGCCGAGATGGTGCGCCCCGAAGCCGTGCGCCTGAGCCAGATCATGGTGCGCGTCACCCCCTCGGCCTCGCAGGCGGAGCGGGCCGCCGCCCGCCAGAAGATCGAGGCGATCCTCAAGGAGCTCCGCGCCGGAGAGGACTTCGCCCAGCTGGCGCGCAGGCATTCCGAGGGGGCCGAGGCCGCCGCGGGCGGCGACGCGGGGCTCCTCATCAGGGGGAAGGGGCCCCCCGCCATCGAGAAGGTGGCGTTCTCGCTGGAGCCCGGCATGGTCAGCGACGTGATCGAGTCGCGCTACGGCCTGCACATCATCAAGGTCGCGTCCAGGCGGCCGGAGGGCCCGATCCCGTTCGAGGACGCCAAGAATGCGATCCGCGCCCGGCTCCTGGCGCGCGGGCGCGAGGCGCGGATCCGCGCCTACGTCGATCGCCTCAAGGAGCAGGCCAAGGTGGAGCGCAGTCTGCCTGCCGCGTCCTGATGGGCGGCCGGGCGGCAGCGGAGAGGCGCCCATGATCCAGGTGGCGTCGCTTCTCGGGGCGGCTCTGATCCTGGCGGCCTACGCCGCGCACCAGGCGGGGCGCCTCGGGCGCGAGTCGCTGGCCTACCACATCGTCAACGCCGTGGGAGGGGCGATCCTCTTCGGCGTGGCGGTCGATGCCTCCCAGTTCGGATTCATCCTGCTCGAAGGGGCGTGGACCGCCATCAGTCTCTACGCGATCGCGCGGAGCCTGAAGCGTCGCGCCCGCGGCGCCTGAGACGCGCCGGCCGCACGGCCTTCAAAATGCCCGGTCGCGTCAGGCGATCCGGGTCGAGGGCGCGGCGGATGGCCTCCCGCTTCAACAGGCCGCTCTCGATCGCGAGGGTCGCGATCGTCTTCCCGGTCCGGATGGACTCCTTCGCCATCTCCGCCGCCTTCGCGTAGCCCAGGACGGGCGCCAGGGCCGTCGCCAGGGTCGGGCTCCTCTCGAAATAGAAACGGCAGCGCGCGGTGTCGGCCCGGATCCCCCGAAGTCCGCGCCGCGCGACCGCCGCGACCGCCGCCTCCAGGAGGGCGATCGACTCGAGGACATTGTGGGCGATCACCGGCAGCATGACGTTCAGCTCGAGCTGCCCGGCCGCGGCGGCCCAGGCGACCGTCTCGTCACAGCCGATCACCTGGAAGCAGACCATGTTCAGCATCTCGCACATCACCGGATTGACCTTGCCCGGCATCATCGAGGATCCCGGCTGCACGGCGGGCAGCCGGATTTCCGCCAGTCCCGCGACGGGGCCGGACGCCAGCAGGCGCAGGTCGGAGGCGATCTTTCCCAGGTCGATCGCCGCCCCGCGCAGCGCCGCGGAGAAGGCCGCGAAATCGGCGGTCGACATCGCGGTCTCCACCGGGTCCCCGGCCGGGAGAAGACGAAGGCCGGTCTGCCGGGAGAGCGCGCGGGCCACGCGGCTCGCATAGCGCGGGTGGGCGTTCAGGCCGGTCCCCGCCGCCGTTCCGCCAAGATTCAGCCGGGAGAGAGGTGCCGAGGCCTCCCGGACGCGGCGGGCGGCGCGGTCCACCATCGTGGCGAAGGCGCCGAATTCCCGGCCCAGCGTGATCGGCACCGCGTCCTGCAGGTGCGTGCGCGCCGTCTTCACGGTGTCGTGGAACCGGCGCTCCAGCGCCCGCAGCTCCGCCTCGCACGCCCGCAGCGAGCGGAGAAGGCCGGGCAGGGCCAGGAGGACGCTGATGCGCAAGGCGGACGGGAAGGTGTCGTTCGTGGACTGCGACAGGTTGACGTGATCGTTCGGGTGGACCACGGAATAGTCCCCGCGATCTCCGCCGAGGATCTCGATCGCCCGGTTCGCGAGGACCTCGTTCAGGTTCATGTTCTGGGACGTTCCCGCACCGGCCTGGTACACATCGATCACCATCTGGTCCAGGTGGCGTCCGGCGAGAATCTCGGACGCCGCCCGGCGGATCGCCGCACCCCGCCTTCGATCCAGAAGCCCCAGCGACACGTTTACGCCCGCGGCCGCGTGCTTGATGTGGGCGTACGCGCGGACGAAGACGGGAGGAAGGCGGCGGCCGCTGATCGGGAAGTTGAGCATCGCGCGTCGGGTCTGGATGCCGTAGTAGGCGTCCGCCGGCACGGCCAGGCTCCCGAGCGGATCGCGCTCGAGCCGCACCCGCCGGCGGCGACTTCGGGCTCTCATCACCGCATGCTAACAGAGCGCCGGCCCGCTCCACAACGACGCGCGGGCCCGGTGCCATTCGCGGGCGCGCCGGCCGAATACCCGGACAGACTCCGTGGCCCGCGGGCGCTGTGATAGAATTGCACCCACTCGAGATCATCGTGGTCCGGGCGTCAAACGGACGGGGCCCGGCAATCGTCAGGAGGCGCGGCATGGAGATGGACGCGTTACCGCAGGTGGGCTCGAAGGCTCCCGATTTCAATCTGGTGGGGACCGGGGGCAAGACCGTGGGCCTGAAGGATTTCATCGGCAAGAAGAACCTCGTGCTCTACTTCTATCCGAAAGACTCGACCCCGGGATGCACCATGGAAGCCTGCGCCTTCCGCGACGCGTACGGGGACTACGAGGCGCACGACACCGTCATCCTCGGGGTGAGCCGCGACGCGCCGGACTCGCACCAGACCTTCTCCAGCAAGCACCGGCTGCCCTTCCTCCTGTTGAGCGATCCGAGCGCCGAGGTCGCCACCGCCTACGGCGTCTTCGGCAAGAAGAGCTTTCTCGGTCGCGAGTTCTTCGGCATCCACCGGGCCACGTTCGTCATCGACGCCACCGGCACCATCCGTCGCGTCTACCCCAAGGTCAAGGTGCGGGAGCACGCCGAAGAAGTCCTGGAGTTCGTCCGGACCGAGCTCGCCTGAGCCACCGGCCCGGCCTAGGAAGCACGCGTGCCGCACGTGGTCCTGGAGGGAGACATCACCATCGACGTGGCCGAGCGCCGCTTCGAGCCGTTCGTCCACCGGGAGGGCGGCCTGATCATCAAGGCGGAGCGCTTCTACCGGGAGCGGGAGGCGCGCGCGGCCCTCATCGAGATGGTGGTCGTCGAGACGGGCCACACGCAGAAATTCTTCATCCAGCTGTCGCATCGGGACGACGGCCTCACCGTGCGGCTCGAGCCGCTGACCGACCCGGAGAAGACCTCCGGAGTGCGCCGGGCGCTGGCGCAGGTGGCCCACCGCTTCGTCGCCGCCTGCGGGGCGCGCTACGGCAAGACCAACATCGAGGACGATCTGATTCGCTGAGGAACGATGATGCCGATCAAGGCGCGCTGCGGCCGCGCGGAGGAGATCCCGCCCGGCAGCAGCAAGGTCGTGCAGGTCAACGAGCACGTGGTGGCGATTTTCAACGTGGGGGGGGAGCTGCACGCCATCGACAACACCTGCCCCCACCAGGGCGGACCGCTGGGGGAGGGGTACCTGGAGGGGGAGTCGATCGTCTCCTGTCCATGGCACGGCTGGACCTTCGACGTCCGCACGGGGGAGTCCCCCATCGACTCCGAAATGAAGGTGCGCTGCTATCCCGTCCGCGTGGAGTCGGGAGACATCATCATCGAGGTCCCCTGAACGGAGCCGTGTAGGCGGCGCGGTGAATCGTCCGTCCCGCCTGCACGTACTTGGCCTCGTAGTTCGTCCGCCCCTCGGTACCGTCGTCCGGGAACAGCGGATCGACGGCCTTCCTGAGGCCCGAGTGCGCCGGCACGACGGTCGTGATCTCCTCGAAATACTCCAGGACGTCGGTCGACACATGCAGGTAACCGCCGCCCGCGAGCACGCGGCCCAGGTGCGCGGCGGTCTCTTCGGTGAACAGCCTTCGCTTGCGGTGCCGCTTCTTCGGCCAGGGATCGGGGCAATAGACGTGCACCCGCGCGAGCGAGCCGTCCGGCACCAGGGCGGCCAGCACGTGGCGGGCATCGGCGCGGAACAGGCGGACGTTTCCGAGGCCCCGGCGCCGGGCCCTGTCCCGGGCCACCCGAAGGTACTTCAGCGACCATTCGACCCCGAGGAAGTTCACCTCCGGGCGGGCCTCGGCCTGCGCCAGCATGAACCGGCCCTTGCCGATGCCGATCTCCATCTCGACGGGGCGGCGGTTCCCGAACAGGGCCTCGAAGTCGAACGGGCCGCCCACGCGGCCGGGCGGAATCTCCAGGTCCGGCGCGTCCTCGGGCTCGTCGCTCATGGGATCCCGGGCAGCCGTCAGATGACGCGACGGTAGTCTTCGAGCCGGTAGGTCCAGACGCGCTCGCCGCAGTAGCGCCGGCCCTCGGGGCAGATGGGCCGCGATGCCGCCATCTGCCGGATGTTGCAGGGCGGCAGCAGGTAGCGGCCGATGCGCGGGTTCACCGCGCGGATCTGCAGCGCCTCGTCCAGCGAGGCGCGCCAGATCTCCTCCTGGGCGTTGTAGCACAGGCGCATGGCGTGCTTGTGGTGCAGGTCGAGAAGGCCGGCCGACTCGGTGAAGCGGATGGCCAGGGCGTTCGGGAGAACGTACGCGGCGAACTCGTCGCTCACGCCGAGCGCGCGGAGGCGGGAGAACCCGTCCCAGCTCGCCTCCATGGCCTCGCGGTAGCGCTTCAGGCTCGGCCCGTCCTGCCCGACCAGGATCGGCGTCACGAAGTCCGGCTCGGACGTGAGGTGCGCGTTCAGGATCGGCCGCGAAGCCGGGGTCATCCGGTGCCGCTGGTTCTGCGAGTCGGCGGTGTGGCTCAGGCGCTTGCGGAATGTGTAATGGCAGTGCACCAGGGCGCGCGACAGCTTGGACAGCGTCGTGAGATTCAGCGCCTCGCCCAGATAGCCGTTGCGGGCCGGGTCGAGAGCCAGGGCGATCGCCTCGTCGTCCGCCAGCCGCCCGCGCGCGACGCCGAGGACCTCCCGGACCGACTGCGCGAGCGTCTCCTCGTTGTGGGCCGGATAGTCCACCAGGAGCGACACGCGGTCGCCGAGCTGCCGGTCGAACCCTTCGAGGAACGACTTCCGGCCCTCGTCGTCGCGCGCCGCGTGCTCCTGCATCGCCCGGTGCTCCGCCGTCTCCTCCTCCGGGATCGGCTGCTCCAGAATCGCGGCGTAGGCCGGCTCGCGCTCGAGCAGCTCCTCCACCATGCGGCCGACGACGAGGCGCTGCTCCAGGGGCGCGTCCGGGACCAGGCAGGTGCGGTAGTAGCGCAGCAGAGTCAGCCCGCTGATGGTGTGGTACAGGTAGGCGAACGTGGCGATCGGCAGGACGTAGCGCGCCACCTCCTGCGCCTTCTTCTGCACCTCCTTCTCGTACTTCTTCGGATAGTGCCGGCGCGCCGGGTAGCGTGCGTAATAGGCGGACGACACGGGACCCTGCAGGAGACGGCAGAGGTCCTCATAGGCCTGCTGCTGCAGGGCCACCGTCTCCTCGTAGACCTGGAGCGCCCGGCCGGCGAGCGGGGGGACCGCGTAATGGCCGGGCTTGACCGTCACGTACCGCTGGCTGACCTGCTCGGAGTTGTAGAACGGATGGCTGTGCAGGAACGACCAGAGGAACTGCCGGCTGACGTTGCTCAGGGCGAACTGGAAATGGGCGTGCTGGAGCGTCGTGTGGTGGCCGGCCTGGTACAGGTCGCGCGCCAGCGTATCGCGGCGCCGGGCGCGCTCCGCGCGCGCCTCGGGCGGAGCCAGCGGGTCCCCCAGGATCTGCTCGTCGCGCACGATCCCCGAGCCGGAGTAGCACGTCCGCGCGGTCGCCACGACGTTGTCGAACGCCCCGGCGAAGGCGTTGGTGATCCGCACCTCGGGCGGCGGCGACAGGAAGCGGGAACCGCTGGCGCCGGATGCGGATCTCGGGGCGGATCGGGATTCCGGAAGGGTCACGACGGGATTATACCGGCGTCCGCTCGGGCCGATCAAACGCCCGCGGCGTCACGCCCGGGAGCGTCTCCGAACACTCGCACCGGCCGCCGGTGCCTCGTTGTGGTTATAATCCGCCCTGTCCCCATCGGCATGCCCGTCGATCCGGGCCGGTTCGCACGTTCCAGCGGGGCGCAGGGGAGCGCCACGGGAGGTTCCAGGTGGCCGATTCGCAGGCGAGCTTCGACGTCACCATCATCGGCAGCGGGCCGGGCGGCTACGTCGCCGCGATCAGGGCCGCCCAGCTCGGCCTGAAGACGGCCCTCGTCGAGAAGGGGGCCGCCCTCGGCGGGACCTGTCTGCACGTCGGGTGCATCCCGACCAAGGCCCTGCTCTACAGCGCCGAGGTCCTCGAGTTGGCCCGCGAGGCGGCGCGCTTCGGGGTGAAGACCGGGGACGTCAAGCTCGATCTCGCCGCGGTGCACAAGCACAAGACCGACGTGGTCCGCCGCCAGGCGAAGGGCGTCGAGTTCCTCATGAAGAAGAACGGCGTCGCCGTCTTCCAGGGACACGGGCGCCTGAAGGGGCCGGGGAAGGTCGAGGTGACGGCCCGCGACGGATCGAAGCAGACCCTCGCCACCAGGCACGTGATCCTGGCGACCGGGTCCGTTCCCAAGATGATTCCCGGCGTGAAGGCGGACGGCACGCGTGTCATCACCAGCACCGAGGCGCTGGCCCTGGAGTTCGTCCCGAAGGCGATGCTCATCCTGGGGGCCGGAGCGGTCGGGGTCGAGTTCGCCTCGATCTACGCGCGCTTCGGCAGCGCCGTCACGCTCGTCGAGATGCTTCCGAGGGTGCTGCCGATCGAGGACGAGGACTCCTCCGCCGAGCTGCACAAGGCGTTCAAGAGGCGCGGCATCGATGTCCGCGTGGGCACGAAGGTCGAGAGCGTCAAGGTCGGCGATCGGGGGGTCGAGGTGCAGGTGCAGTCGGAGAAGGGGGGGAAGGAGACCCTGAAGGCCGACGTGCTCCTGGTGGCCGTCGGCCGCCGCCCCCTGACGGACGACCTGGGTCTCGAGGTGACGAAGGTGGAGCTCGATCGCGGCTTCGTCAAGGTGAACGGCCAGATGCGCACGGGGGACCCGTCCGTGTACGCGGTGGGGGACCTGGTGCCGACGCCGGCGCTGGCCCACGTCGCCTCGCACGAGGGGTTGGTGGCGGTCGAGGCGATCGCCGGCAAGAACCCCGCGCCCATCAACTACGACCGGGTGCCGAACTGCACCTACTCAGAGCCCGAGGTCGCGAGCGTCGGTCTGACCGAAGCGGCGGCGCGGGCGCGCGGCCACAAGGTGCGCACCGGCCGCTTTCCGCTTCCGGTGCTCGGCAAGGGACGCATCGTCCTGGCCCAGGACGGGTTCATCAAGCTGGTGGGGGAGGAGCGCTACGACGAGCTGCTCGGAATCCACATCGTGGGCCCGAAGGCGACGGAGCTCATCGGCGAAGGAGGACTGGCGCTCCACCTTGAGGCGACTGTGGAGGACCTGTTCCACGCCATCCATGCCCACCCGACGCTGTCCGAGGCGATGGGGGAGGCCGCCCTCGCCCTGCATGCCCGCGGCATCCACCTCTGATCCCGGGAGGCCGATGAGCGCCGTCCTCAAGAGTGGCAGAAAACGCCCGCCCGCGTCCCGGCGCGGCCCGGGTCTTGCCGCCCGCCTCGCTCCGCCGTCCCGGGCGCCGATGCGGAACCCCGGGCTGTCGCGCGCTCGCCTCCTCGAGCTCCATGCCTTCATGCGCCTGAACCGGATGCTGGAGGACAAGCTGTCGGCGCTCTACCGGCAGGGGAAGATCGTCGGTGGCCTCTACAGCAGCCTGGGGCAGGAGGCGATCTCGGTCGGTTCGGCGTACGCCCTCCTCCCCGACGACCTTTTGGCGCCGATGATCCGGAACATCGGCTCGCTCCTGGTACGGGGCGTGCCCCCCCTGACCCTGTTCCTGCAATTCCTGGCGCGGCACGACGCGCCAACCGGGGGCAAGGACGGCACGCTGCATTTCGACGACCTGGAGCGCTCGATCATCGGGCCGATCAGCGTCCTGGGGACCCTCATCCCGGTGATGACGGGGGCCTCCCTGGCGGCCAGGATGCGCGGCGAGTCGCGCGTGGCGCTGACCTACATCGGCGACGGCGGGACGTCCACCGGCGACTTTCACGAGGGGTTGAACCTGGCGGCGGTCCTGAGCCTGCCGCTGATCCTGGTGGTCGAGAACAACGGCTACGCCTACTCGACCCCGACGCCCGCGCAGTACGCGGTCGAGAGCCTCGCGGAGAAGGGCCCGGCGTACGGCGTCGCCTCGGAATCCGTGGACGGCACCGACGTGCTGGCGGTGTACGACGCGACACGGCGCGCCGCCGAACGGGGACGCCGCGGGAAGGGCCCGACTCTCCTGGAGTGCCGGGCGTTCCGGCGCCGCGGCCACGCGGAGCACGACGACATGCGCTACGTCCCCAAGGCCCTGATCGCGGCCTGGGAGAAGCATGATCCGCTCGACCGTTTCGAGGCGTTCCTCGTGGACGAGGGGCACGCCACGAGCGCGAGCCTGCGCGCGGTCCGCGAAGGCTTCGAGCCCGGGCTGGAGGAGGCGGCGCAGAAAGCGCTGGCGAGCCCGTTCCCGCCTCCTGAGGAGACGCTGCGCGACGTCTATCACGAGGCGACATGAGGGCCGAGCTGACGGCCGGGTCCGGAAGGGGGGGAAGGGGACGTCCACGGGGCGTGCCGCGTGTGGAGGGCACGACGCTTCCCGCCTCCCGCCTCGAGGACGAGGACATGCCGGCGCCGGACGACGCCCTGCTCCTCAGGATGCTCCATTCCATGAAGCTGACCCGGGCGCTCGAGTACCGCATCGAGCGCAAGCTGTACCGGCAGGGAAAGATCGTCGGCGGCGTGTACGTGGGGCGCGGCCAGGAGGCGATCTCGGTCGGCGCGGCGGTGCACATCCGCCGGGGCGAGGGGGAGGATCGCGACGACATCGTCTCCCCGTCGCACCGCGACATGGCGGTCTTCCTCATGCAGGGCGTGCCGCCCGAGAGGATCCTGGCGCAGTACATGGGGCGGAGCACCGGGTTGACGCGCGGGCGCGACGGGAACATGCACATGGGAGATCTGAGGCACCGGATCGTGGCGTTCATCTCGCATCTCGGCGACAGCATCCCGGTCGCGGCCGGGTGCGCGCTCACCTTCGCGATGCGCGGCACCGACCAGGTGTCGTTCTGCTTCTTCGGCGAGGGGGCCACCAGCCGGGGGGACTGGCACGAGGGGTTGAACTTCGCCGCGGTGCGGAGGCTCCCGGTGGTCTTCATCTGCAACAACAACCAGTATGCCTACTCGACGCACGTGTCCCGCCAGATGCGGGTCGGGCGCGTCTCCGACCGTGCGGTCGGCTACGGGATTCCCGGCGAGACGGCCGACGGCAACGACCTGCTCGCCGTGTACGGTCGAGTCGGCCGGGCGGTCGGGCGCGCCCGTCGCGGCGAGGGACCGAGCCTTCTGGAGTTCGTCACGTTCCGCATGACCGGTCATTCCGCCCACGACGACGCCGGCTACGTCCCGAAGGCCGAGTTCGAGGCGTGGGGGCGCAAGGACCCGATCGAGAGGCTCCAGTCCGCCCTGCTGCGCCGCGGGCTCGTCGACCGGCCCGCCCTCGCCGAGATGGAGGCGCGCATCGAGTCGGAGCTGGACGAGGCGGTGGCCTGGGCGGAGCGCCAGCCGTATCCGGAGCCGGAGGAGTGCCTGGAGGGGGTTTATGATGAGGGCGGCCCGGGAGCGGGCGGCGGGCCGCAGGGGGAGAGCGAAGCGTGGCGCTGACGACGTACGTGGAGGCGATCCGGCAGGGAATCTGGGAGGAGATGGAGAGCGACCAGCGCGTCTTCATCCTGGGAGAGGACGTGGGGATCTACGGCGGCGCCTTCAAGGTGACGGAAGGGATGCTCGAGAAGTTCGGCGAGACGCGGGTCATCGACACGCCGATCTCCGAGTCGGCGATCGTCGGGGCGGCGATCGGCGCGGCGCTTCTGGGCATGCGGCCGATCGCCGAGATGCAGTTCATCGATTTCATCTCCTGCGCCTTCGATCAGATCACCAACTTCGCCGCCAAGAACCGCTATCGCTGGGGCGCGGGAGTGCCGATGGTCATCCGCGGCCCCAGCGGCGGCGGCGTGCACGGCGGACCCTACCACTCGCAGAACCCGGAAATGTATTTCGTGCACACCCCGGGGCTCAAGGTGGTCGCCCCGGCCACGGCGTACGACGCCAAGGGATTGATCAAGGCGGCCATCCGGGACGAGGACCCTGTGATCTACCTGGAGCACAAATACCTCTACCGCCGGATCAAGGAGGAGCTCCCGAAGGAGGACTACGTCGTGCCGATCGGCGTCGCCGCCGTCCGGCGGGAGGGCCGGGACCTGGCCATCCTGACCTATGGCGCCATGCTCTATCAGGCGCTCGAGGCGGCGGACGTGCTGGCGCGCGAGGAGGGGGTGGAGACCGAGGTGGTCGACCTGCGATCCCTCCTGCCGCTCGACAAGGACGCCATCCTGAATGCGGCGAAGAAGACCGGGAAGGTCCTGGTGGTGCACGAGGACACGCGCACGGGCGGCATCGCGGGGGAGATCGCCGCGATCATCAACGAGGAGGTCTTCGAGTATCTCGACGGGCCGGTCCTGCGCGTCACCGCGCCGGATACGCCCGTCCCTTACAGTCCGCCGCTGGAGGAATTCTTCCTCCCAAACAAGGACAAGATCCTCAAGGCGGCGAGACAGCTCGCGGCCTATTGAACTAAGGAGCCGACCATGCGGGTAGACGTCATCATGCCTCAGATGGGGGAGAGCATCGCGGAGGGGACCCTCACCCGCTGGCTCAAGAAGCCCGGCGACAAGGTGGCGCGCGACGAGCCGATCTTCGAGATCTCCACCGACAAGGTGGACGCCGAGATCCCGTCTCCCGCCGCGGGGACGCTGGTGGAAATCAAGGTCCAGGAGGGGCAGACCGTTCCGATCAACGTCGTGGTGGCGCAGATCGAGACCGAGGCCGGCGCGACGGCCGGCGCGGGCAAGGCGGCCGCTCCGTCCGCGGGGGCCAAGACCCCGCCGGCCGCGGCCCCCGCCGCCAAGCAGCCGCCGCCTGCCGCGGCGAAGCCGCCGGCCACGCCCGGGGGCCCGTCCGATGGACGCGATCGCGCCCCGCAACCGGCGGCCCCCGAGGGTCCGGCCGCCTCGGGTTCCTGGACGGCGGGCGCCTCCGCCGGCGGCGAGATCCCAAGGGCATCGCGTCTCACCGGATCCGGGGCGACCGTGGAGGACCTGCGTCGCGTGCGCTCGTCTCCGGTGGTGCGCAAGATCGCCCAGGAGCACCACGTCGACATCGCGCGGCTTGCGGGAACGGGAGTTTCCGGCCGGGTCACCAAGAAGGACATCCTGGCGGCGATCGAAGGGGGCGGCGCCTCCGCGGCGGCGATGCCCGCGGGCGCGCCCGCCACGGCGGCCCCGGCCGCGCCGCGCTCCGCGGCCCCCGCACCAGTCTATGCGCCCGGCCAGCGGATGTCGGTCGTGCCCATGACCGCGATGCGCAAGAAGATCGCCGAGCACATGATCGCCAGCCGCCGGACCTCCGCCCACGTCACCACGGTGTTCGAGGTGGACATGAGCCGGGTGATGCGCCTCCGCGAGGAGCATCGGCAGGCGTTCCAGGAGCGCCACGGAGTGAAACTGACGCCGACGCCGTTCATGGTGCGGGCGGCGGTCGAGGCGCTCAAGGCGTTTCCCGAGCTCAACGCGTCGATCGAGGGGGACAACGTCGTCTACAAGAGGGACATCAACATCGGCATCGCGGTGGCCCTCGACTGGGGGCTGATCGTGCCGGTCGCCAAGCACGCCGACGACCTGAGCCTGTCCGGCATCGCCAAGGTGGTCGCCGACCTCGCCGAGCGCGCCCGCACCAAGAAGCTGGCCCCGGACGACGTCCAGGGGGGCACGTTCACCATCACCAATCCCGGGATCTTCGGGAGCCTCTTCGGCACGCCGATCATCAGCCAGCCGCAGGTGGCGATCCTGGGCGTGGGCGTGATCGAGAAGCGCGTCGTCGTGGTGCAGGACGCCATCGGCATCCGCCCGATGGTCTTCCTGGCCCTGTCGTTCGACCACCGCCTGATCGACGGCGCCGTGGCGGACCAGTTCATGGCCCACATCAAGGCGACGCTGGAGCAGGGGAAGTTCGCCGAGATCGTCTGATGCGCCTCTGCCGGCATTCGTACGAGGGACGTGTCGGGTACGCCGAGGCGGCGGCCCTCCAGGAGAGCTGCGCCCGCCTCCTGAAGGACGGCGGCAGGGTGGAGCGCCTCCTGCTCCTCGAGCACCCGCCGGTGATCACCCTGGGCCGCAACGCCCGGAGCGTGGACGTCCTGCACGACCAGGCGACCTTGGAGTCCCTGGGTGTCGAGGTGCGCGAGACGAATCGCGGCGGGCAGGTCACCTACCACGGGCCGGGGCAGCTCGTCGGCTATCCGATCCTCGACCTGAGCCCGGACCGGCGCGACGTGGCGCGTTACCTGCGCGATCTGGAGGAGGTCCTGATCCGGGCGCTGGCGGCCTTCGGCGTAACGGCCGGCCGCGTCCCCGGGCTCACCGGTGTCTGGGTCGGGTCGGACAAGATCGCCAGCATCGGCGTGCACCTGTCGCGCTGGGTGACCACGCACGGCTTCGCCCTGAACGTGAACACCGACCTCGCCCGCTTCGGCCTGATCGTCCCGTGCGGTCTCCGCGGCGGCGCCGTCACCTCGATGCAGCGCCTCCTCGGGCGCGCCACCCCTCTCGAAGAGGTCGCCGCGGCGATCGTGCCGGTGTTCGGGGAGGTCTTCGGCCGGGAGATGGAGCCTCCGTCCCTGCCGGGTGCGATCCCGGCGCAACCGGCCCTCACCGAGGTGGCCTGATGTCCGGCCTGCCACGGACGGAGCTGCCGGGGCCGAAGCCCCCCTGGCTGAAGATTCGCCTCGACACCGGGGAGAACTACCGCGACCTGCACCGCATGGTGCAGGGCCTGAAGCTCCACACCGTCTGCCAGGAGGCCCGCTGCCCCAACATCTACGAATGCTGGGGCGACCGGACCGCCACGTTCATGATCCTCGGGGACACCTGCACCCGGCGCTGCGGTTTCTGCGCGGTGGCCACGGGGCGCCCCCGGGCCGTCGACCCGGACGAGCCGGAGCACGTCGCCGAGGCGGTGCGCCATCTGGAGCTGGAGCACGCCGTCCTCACCATGGTCGACCGGGACGACCTGCCGGACGGCGGCGCGGGGCACGTCGCTTCGGTGATCCGCGCCGTCAGATCCCGCAACCCCGAATGCGAGGTGGAGGTCCTGACCTCCGACTTCCGCGGGGTCGAGCGGCCGCTCGACGCGATCCTGGCGGAGGGCCCGGTCACCTTCAGCCACAACATCGAGACGGTGCCCCGCCTCTACCCGGAGGCGCGCCAGGGGTCGCACTTCGAGCGTTCCCTGGGCCTCCTGCGCCAGGCGGTCGTCTGGAGAGATCAGGCGCCGCGTCCGTTGGTGAAGACCGGGCTCATGGTCGGTCTCGGAGAGGAGCGCGACGAGCTCCTGGAGACGTTCGCCGCGCTGGCCGAGGCCGGAGTCGAGATCCTGACTCTCGGCCAGTATCTCCGGCCGACGCTCTCCCATCTTCCCGTCGTCCGCTACTACCCCCCCGACGAGTTCGCCGAGCTGCGGGACCAGGCTCTCCGGCACGGCTTCCGCCACGTGGAGGCGGGGCCGCTCGTGCGCAGCTCCTATCATGCGAAGCGGCACACGCAAGCCGCCGCTCCTCCCGGTAGTGGGTCAGTTTGACTTGTTGGTGGCGTCAGGACAGGCGTATTCCTCTAACAGTGCTGCGATGACTGCGATTTTGCCTGTTGTAAGTTGCCCTTTAACTCTAGACTCATTCTGAAGGAGCCATTTGACAACTATCGCTTGGAGAACGTCGCCACGCACACCTTCTGGCGGCAGACACGTGAGCATCGCCATCTTCGTTGACGATATGTCTAATCCGTCGACGTATCCTCTCAGATAGGCGATGCACAGCGCTTGGTATAGGTCCCGACCAACGGCCGGTCTTGATGGATCGGGTGTGCAGAACTCATAAACCCCTCCGTCCTTCACCGCTTTCGGTTTTTCTAGCTCGGTTTCAGCCGCGTGAACGCTGCCGAATGCTATCGCCATGAATAGTCCAAACGCGCATAGGCCGCCGTGCCGATTCATTGATTCCCCCTTGGATGGTTGAACTCATGCTACCATGAGGCATGCCTAACCGCTCAAGAAAGCCGACAGACCCAAATCAGCTGGCCGCATCCATCGTCCAGGAAGCCACATCCGACCCGCCCAGGGAAAAGAACCCTGCGGCGGTAGCTTTAGGACGGCTTGGCGGTCTCAAGGGCGGCAAGGCAAGGGCGGCGCGGCTTAGCGCCAAGAAGAGGAAGGCCATCGCCAGGGTGGCGGCAAAGGCACGATGGTCTAGGAAGTCATAGGACTTCTGGCGCGATCCCTGGCAGATATGCGGTGTCTTCAGCGTAGGGGTCTTCGATGATTTTTGGAATCTTGATACGTGCAGATGCCTTCTTGGCTGCATCTGAAACTACATAGGAGCGCCCTCGCTTCTCCCCCTCTGCGATTAGCAGTCCAGTACGCACTAATTCTCTAAGGTCCTTGCCAGCTACCTGATCGGAAATGTCAGCCATTTTCCGATAGGTTGGATTTCGAACCCGACCGCTGAACGTTGCATCAAGAAGAGCCAAGATGCATCTGTCTGGCAATTTGTGCTTTTTCGTCTCTTCTTCGAAAGCGCTCCACAACTGATCCAGGACTTTTGTTCTGCGAAGGACTCGTGAAGCCTGGAGGAAATGCGCGCTCATGCAAAACCGAATCCACGGATGCGCGTCCCTGTCAGGAGCCCATGTTGGACTGCCAACGGAGGCCAGCACTTGGTAGTAAGCCTCGCGGTTTCTCCCTAGATACTCTTCGATGCTAGAAAACTCCGGGGCCAGAACGCCAAGCCGACCCAAAACAAGCGTCTGTAGACAGCGTGCCATCCTTCCGTTTCCATCTGAAAAAGGATGAATCATTACTAGGTTCAGGTGAGCCATTGCCGCCGTGACCAGATCGGGCACTGCGTCTGCCTTTCGCAGTGATTCGACGAGCTCTTCCATGAGAGCTGGCACTTCGTCGGCCTGTGGTCCCTCATAGACTATTTCTCCCGTTGCTTCTCGCCTGACGAAGATAGGCCCCGGCCGCCAGCCGCCGGGATGTTTTGAAAGGTCATACTCAAGCATCATGAAGTGCAGGCTTCTGATGACTGCGTTGCTATAGGCGAAGTGTGGGTCTGACGCGAGTTGCAATACGTAGGTCATAGCCCTGCGGTAGGAAGTCACCGCAAGCCATTCCTCTGTCTTTGCATCCAAAGGCTCTTCGCCCTCAACCGCCGCGATGGCATCGTCCATCGATACGTTGTAACCCTCGATGCTGTTTGACCCTTGGATGGCTTTTGCCAGTGCGGTCCTGGCCAGCAGACCTATCCATCGCTTTGGAGCGCGAATTGCTACGCCAAGGCGTTTTTTGATATCATCAATTCTTGCAACAACTTCCAAGTCTTTCGCGGTTAGGTTTGGTGTGTTGAATAGCATAGCGTTATATCCCTTAAATAGATATTTCGTAGTGATACTATTCAATACAAAGTAGGAAGTCAAATGATATTTCGCTACAAATGCTGCTTGACTTTCCTTGACAGCTCAAGCATGCTTAGTGCATGAACAAGCTGACAAGAGAGAAGAGGGCTCAGGTAGTCGCGACGCTATTGAAGGGAACTCCATCCGGGCGACCTGCCGAATGACGGGCGCGGCCAAGGGTACAGTCCTCAAGCTTTGGGTTGACCTGGGCGCGGCCTATCCTGTCCACCAGGATGCGGCCTTCCGGAACCTCAAGAGCCGCAGGATTCAGCGCGACGCGCCTGCCCCGCCCGCCCCGCCGCTCCGCGCTTGACAGGCCTTTCAGCGCCACGTAATATACGACGATACATGTCGGATATGTTCTCGATTCTTGAGCGCGTCCAAGGGCGGGCGCGGCTCAGCTGAGAGGCGATCTTGATCAAGCTGTCCCGGCGCACCGATTATGGATTCCTGGCGATTCAGCACCTGTGCGCGGCGCCGCCGGGAGCGTACCGGAGCGCGCGGGAGATCGCGGCACGCTACAGCGTCCCGCCGGCCGTGATGGCCAAGCTGCTCCAGAGACTGGCGCGCAAGGGACTGGTCGCCTCGCATCACGGCATCAAGGGGGGATACCAGATCGCCCGGCCGCCGGCCGACATCACCATCCGGGAGATCATCGAGGCGATCGAGGGGCCGGTCTGGAGCCGCTGCCCGCACGAGTCGTCGGCGCAGTGCCGCCGGGCAGGGTGGTGCGACGGGGGCCGCCCGGTCCTGGAGGTGCAGAAGAAGATCGCCGAGGTGCTGGGTCGGACGACGCTCCGCGACCTGGACGCCCTCAAGGAGTCCGGCACATGACGTGGATGGCGGTGTACATGGACAACCACGCGACGACGCGCGTCGATCCGCGGGTCGTCGAGGCGATGCTGCCGTTCTTCGATCGCGAGTTCGGCAATGCCGCGTCGCGCACGCACGTCTTCGGGTGGCGCGCGGAAGAGGCGGTGACGCGGGCGCGCACCCGGCTGGCCCGCCTGATCGGCGCCGACCCGAAGGAGATCGTCTTCACCTCGGGGGCCACCGAGTCGAACAACCTGGCGATTTTCGGAGTCTTCGAGGCGCTGCGCGCCAGGGGCGACCACGTCGTCACGGGGGCCACCGAGCACAACGCGGTGCTCGATCCGATCGAGAGGCTCAGGACCCGCGGCGCGCGGGTGACGGTCCTGCCGGTCGACGAGCACGGCCGGGTCGACCCGGACGACCTGCGCCGGGCGATCGGCGATCGCACCGTGCTGGTCTCCCTGATGCTCGCCAACAACGAGGTCGGCACACTGCATCCTCTCGAGGAGATCGGCCGCATCTGCAAGGAGAGGGGCGTGCTGCTCCACAGCGATGCGGCCCAGGCGGCGGGCAAGGTTCCCGTGGACGTGCAGGCGGCCGGCGTCGACCTCCTGTCGCTGTCGGCGCACAAGGTGTACGGCCCCAAGGGGGTCGGCGCGCTCTATGTGCGCCGCAAGAACCCGCGCGTGGTCCTGGAGCCGATCCTGCTCGGAGGCGGACACGAGCGCGGCCTGCGCTCCGGGACGCTCAACGTCCCGGGCATCGTCGGCTTCGGCACGGCGGCCGAGATCGCGCTCGCCGAGATGCCGGAGGAGTCGCGGCGCATCCGGACGCTGCGCGATCGGCTGCACCAGGGGATCGTCGGGCGGCTCGACGATGTCCTGCTGAACGGCCACCCGGTCGACCGGCTTCCGAACAATCTCAACCTCAGCTTCGCCCACGTCGAGGGGGAGTCGCTGATGACCGCCCTGGACGGCATCGCCGTGTCGTCCGGGTCGGCCTGCACCTCGGCGAAGAAGGAGCCGTCGCATGTCTTGCGGGCCATGGGCCGCACGGACGAGCAGGCGGTCACCTCCATCCGCTTCGGTCTCGGACGCTTCAACACCCGGGAGGAGGTGGACGAGGTCGTGGAGCGCGTGGACGGCGCGGTGCGCCGGCTGCGATCCATCTCGCCGATGTACGTCGAGGCGCGCGGCGAGGCGCGGGGATCGGCATGATGAACGGACTCAAGGGAGACACGGAGGAACGATGATTCACGTCACGGACAAGGCGGCGGAACAGATCAGGAAGATCATGGAGAAGGAGGGGCTTCTCGGCCACGGTTTGAGGGTCGCGGTGGTCGGAGGCGGCTGCTCCGGCATGTCGTACAAGCTGAACTTCGAGAAGGACCCCGCGCAGGGGGACAAGGTCTACGAAGAGAAGGGGGTCCGCATCATCGTGGACAGCAAGAGCACGCTCTTCCTCAACGGGACGACCCTGGATTTCAGCGACGGACTCAGCGGCACGGGGTTCTCCTTCGTCAACCCGAACGCCAAGTCAACCTGCGGCTGCGGCACGTCGTTCTCGGGTTAGTCGCAGCCCTGCCGTCGCGGCTCCGGGTGACGTCCAGTCGCGGCCGGCGGAACGCCGCCGGCCCCGGCGCGGAAACGCCCCTCTCGCGCCTCCCGATATTGCGCGGCGCTTTTCGCGCGTGCTATCATCCTTCCGCAACACCCGCTCTCTCGCTCTGGATCACCGAACAGCAAGGATGGGGATGGCTCACAAGAAAACCTTTCTTTCGGGCCAGAGAATCTATCCGGATCCGATCCGCAGCGGCATGCCCGTCGATCGCCTGATCGACGAGACCTTTCTGGCCTACAACGGCGGGCGCCTTCAGAAAGCCTGCCGCCTCTTCAGCGAGAGGATGCTGGACGAGGACGTCACCGTCGGCCTGAGCCTGTCCGGCGCGCTGACCCCGGCCGGCGTCGGCCGTTCCTGCATCATTCCGCTGATCAAGGCCGGCTTCATCGATTGGATCGTCTCGACCGGCGCGAACCTTTACCACGACACGCACTACGGGCTCGGGATGTCGCTGCACCGGGGCGCGCACGACGTGGACGACACGCTCCTGCGCCGCGAGGGGATCATCCGCATCTACGACATCCTGTTCGACTACAACGTCCTGCTCGACACCGACAATTACCTGCGCGCCATCATGGCGGAGAAGCCGTTCGCCAGGGACATGTCCACCGCCGAGCTGCATTACCTGCTCGGCAAGTACCTGGCGGCGCGCGAGAAGGAGATGGGCGTGGAGGACACCTGCGTCCTCACCGTCGCGTACCGCGCGGGGGTGCCGTGCTACGTCTCGTCGCCGGGCGATTCCTCAATCGGGATGAACATCGCGGAGCTCGCCATGCGGGGGACCGGACCGCGCATCGACGTGTCGCTCGACGTGAACGAGACGGCCGGCATCGTGTACGCCGCGAAGCAGGGGGACGGCAAGAGCGGCATCCTGATGCTCGGGGGCGGGTCGCCGAAGAATTTCGTCCTGCAGACCGAGCCGCAGATCCAGGAGATCCTCGGCCTGACCGATCGCGGCCACGACTACTTCATCCAGGTCACCGACGCACGGGCCGACACGGGCGGGCTGTCCGGCGCCACGCCGTCCGAGGCGGTCTCCTGGGGGAAGATCGATCCCGACCGGCTCACCGATTCGGTGGTGGTCTACGCCGACAGCACGATTGCCGGGCCGCTCCTCACGGCCTACGTGCTGTCGCGCGTGAAGCCGCGCAAGCTGAAGCGGCTGTACGACCGGCGCCCCGAGATGGTGGAGCGGCTCAAGAAGGACTTCCTCGCCGAGCACGAACGGCGCCTCAAGGCCAGCCGGGTCGGCCAGAGCCGCTGATCGCGGAAGCGCGTCCCGTCACCGGCCTTCAGCCGGCCTCCTGTCCTCCCACCGCGGCCGTGAAGCGACGCGGATCGAAGCGGGCGAGGTCGAACCCGGGATCCTCACCGCGCAGGATCCGGCCGACGACGAGCGCCGTGATCGGGGCCAGCAGGATGCCGTTCCGCAGGTGGCCGCAGGCGTAAATCAGCCCCGGCGCGCCGCCGCGGCCGATGGCCGGGAGATCGTCCTCGCAGGCCGGACGCAGGCCGGCCCAGGCGGAGTGAAACGGCGCCTCCCGGAGGGCCGGGACCAGGGCGATCGCCGCCGCCGTCAGTGTGGTCACGCCCGCCGCCGTGACCCGCCTCTCGAAACCGACGCGTTCCATCGTGCTGCCGACCAGGATCCGCCCGTCTTGCCGGGGCACCAGGTAGCAGGCCGTGGCATACAGCGGACGCGCCGGTGCCGCCGACGGCCCCAGGCAGACGATCTGGCCGCGCACCGGGTGGGATGCCAGAGGAGGAACGCCGTCGCCGCCGATCTCCTGCGTCCAGGCGCCCGCGGCGATCACGACCGTGCCGGCATGGAACGTCTCGCCCCCCGCCCCGACCCCCGCGACGCGGCCCCCCTCGACCAGGAGCCGATCGATCCGGGTCCTCTCCACGAGGCGGGCCCCGGCGCGCGCGGCCGCCCGGCCGAGTCCCTGCACGAGGAGGACGTTGTCCACGCTCCAGTCGCGCGGCAGGTAGAGACCCTCCGTCAGGCCGGGATGGAGGGAGGGCTCGAGTCGCCGCAAGGCCTCGCCGCTCACTCGCTCCGCGGGGAGCCCGATCGAGTGCTGAAAGGCGGCCTGGCGGTCGATCGCCTCGATCTCGCCGGCGTCTCTGGGCAGGAGCACGGTCCCCCGCTCGAGCAGGCAGGGATCGAGACCGCTCTCGGCGGCGATGGAGCGCGCGAACCCGGGATAGAGATCCCGGCTGGCGAGGCCGAGGGCCTGCAGCGGATCGCCCCCCGCGAGTCCGATCTGCGGGCCCAGAAGACCGGCCGCCGCCGCCGAGGCCTCACGACCGATCTCCCCCTTCTCGAACAGCCGGACGCGCAGCCGGGATCGGGCCGCCTCGCGCGCGATCGACAGGCCGATGATCCCGCCGCCCACCACGATGACGTCGTCGCTGGATTGGCTCCGCATGAGGGCCGGAGTCTACCGCCCGCGCGCCGCTCCGGCAACCCCGGAACGCCGCCCAACCGAATGCCCGGACACGCTCCTGGCGCGATTGACAGGCGGGACCTCGCTCCCTATCATCGGCTGCTCTCAAGCGTGAAACGGAGACGACGTGCTGAACGGGCGGGCGCTCGCGGTCCTCTTCCTGACGCTGTTCCTCCTCATGCTGGGCGTCGGGATCATCATCCCCAATATCGCCTACCAGGCCCAGGCGCTCCGCGCGTCCTCGTTCCAGATCAGCCTGCTGTTCACGCTCTACTCCCTGATGCAGTTTCTCTGCGCGCCGTTCTGGGGGCGCCTGTCCGATCGCACAGGCCGCAAGCCGGTCCTGCTCCTCGGCCTGCTGGGGAACGCGGCCGGCCTGGCGCTGTACGGGATCTCCTCGACGCTTCCCATGCTGTACGCCGCGCGCGCCCTGTCGGGTCTCATGTCCTCGGCGGCGCTCCCCTCCGCCATGGCCTACGTCGCCGACGTGACCGACGACAAGAGCCGCGGCCGAGGGATGGGATATCTCGGCGCGGCCATGGGGCTCGGGTTCATCTTCGGGCCGGCCCTCGGCGGCATCCTGTCGCGCTTCGGGCACGGTGTGCCGTTTCTGGCGGCCGCGGCGCTCAATCTGCTGACCTGCCTGCTGGCCGCCGTGCTCCTGCGCGAGAGCCTGGGGACGCGGGCGACCCCGGCCGGTCCGGCGCCCGAGGCGGACGGCGTGACCACCGTGCTGCAGGCCCTCGCCGAAACGCCGATTTCCATCGAGTCCGCGGCGCGCCGGTCGTGGCCGCTGCGCGCCCTGGGGAGCCCGCTCCTGCCGTTCTATCTCGTTGCGTTCTTCGTCACCTTCGCCATGGCGGCGCTGGAGTCCATCTTCCCGCTGTTCATCCAGGCGCGCTTCGGCTACGGCGCGCACGACATGGGAACGATGTTCCTGTTCATGGGGACCGCCGTCTTCCTGGTGCAGGGGGTCCTGCTGGGTCGCCTCATCCAGGCGATGGGGGAGGAGAACGTGATGCTGGCGGGGCTCCTGGTCAACGCGCTCGGCTTTCTGCTCGTGGTCGCGGCGTCGGGGCGCATCAGCTTGACGGCGGCGCTGCTGATCAGCGGTGTCGGCAACCAGGTCATGCGGCCGACCAACGCCTCGCTCATCACCAAGCGGACGACGCGCGGCCGGGGGGCCGCCATCGGGATCATGGATTCGTTCGACTCCGCCGGTCGCATCCTGGGGCCGATCGTGGCGGGGTCGCTGTATGGCCCCCACCCCACGTACCCCTACCTGGTCTCGGCGGCCATCCTGGCGACTGCCGGGTCGGGTCTCTGGCTCTGGAAGGGCCTGGGGAGGAACGCACCGGGGCCGGGGGCCGATGACGTCAGTTCTTCGGGCGCCCCTTGAGCAGGTGCCGTTCCAGCGGCGCGAGCTCGTTGACCACGATCCGGGTCACGCGGTAGTTCTCCACCGAGAAATAGGTCCGGACCGAGCCGCTCTCGTTGACGTACTGATACTTGCGCGGCACGGACGGATCCACGTTCGCGTCCGCCCGGGGCGCCACGCCGCGAGGGCGGGCCGACATCAGATCGATGGGCGGACCGTAGGCCTCGAGCAGGTCGTTGACCGTCGAGCCCTTGCCGATCCCCTTGCCTGTCCTGAAATGTCCCTCGCTCATCCCCTCGTACGCCCCTTCCAGGTTGAAGCCCACCGACGCGACCTTCAGGCTGTCGGGAGCGCCGACGGCGATACAGGAGATCCCGACGGCCGGCACCTTCACGGTGACCGCGTCATCCTGCCCGGCGAACGCCGTGACGTCGGCGCCGGGAAACTTCTTCAGGAGATCGTCGAGCGACTGGCCGATGAACGCCATGCCGGGGATCCCGGAGTGCAGCTCGACCGTCAGTGTTTCATCCGCCCCGGGGGCGGCGGCCGGTCCCTCTCCCGCCCCGGTCTTCGTGGCGGGTGGAGGAGCAGGCGGATCCCCCGCCGCGACGAGGGCGGTCGGGAGGAGGATCAGAAGCGTGCCGAGAAGCCGTCCCATCGAGGTTCTGTCCATAGGAAGAAAAAAGTATAGCATGCCAGGCCGTGCCGGCGACGCCCGGAGGTCTGGGGTTAGAATGCTCGAGGAGGGACAGGTGGACGACGAAAAGTCACGGACGATCGGTCCGTCCACGGCGCAGAGCGCGTTCGCGCGCCAGGCGCAGGCCTACTCGAAGAGCCCGCTGCAGACCGACCCGTTGCGGCTGTCGCGGCTCGTCGACTTCGTGGGGCCGCGGCCGGGGGAGCGGGCCCTCGACGTCGCGTGCGGGCCGGGGATCGTCACCGGCGCCCTGGAGCGCGCCGGACTCCTGGCCGCGGGCATCGACCTGACCCGGGAGATGATCCGCGAGGCGGTGCAGCGCGGGGGATGCTACGTGCAGGGCAACGTCGAGCGGCTGCCCTTCGCGGGGTCCGCCTTCGACCTGGCGGTCTGCCGCAACGCATGCCACCATTTCACCGATCCCCGGGCGGTGCTCCGGGAGATCGCGCGCGTGCTGCGCCCCGGGGGCCGGGCGATCGTCGAGGACATGTGCGCCCCGGACGAGCCGCAGGCGCGCGACTACTACGAGACCATCGAGCGTCTGCGGGACGTCTCGCACGTCAGGACGCTCACCCTCGGGGAATTCGCGGACCTGGCCGCCGGGGCGGGGCTCATCGGTTTCGAGTCGGCGCCCCTGGCGTTCGTGATCGATTTCGAGGAATGGATCGACCGTGCGTTCCCGGCCCGGGAGAAACGGGACCGGGCACGCCTGATGATGGAGGCGGCGGTTGGAAACGAACGGTGCGGGCTCCGGGTCTTTCGGGAGGACGGCCTCCTGAAATTCGAGCGCCGGAGCCTGATCTGGCGGGCCATGCGGCCGGCCTAGGCTCCCAAGGAGGACAGGATGGTGCTTCAGGGTCGGGTCGCGGTCGTGACCGGCGGCGGCCGCGGTATCGGGCGGGCGATCGCGGAGCTGTTCTACCGGGAAGGGGCGCGCGTCGCCATCGCCTCCCGCAACACGAAGAACCTCCAGGCGCTGACCGCGGAGCTGAACACGGGCGACCACCGCATCGTGCCGTTCCGCTGCGACGTCAAGGACAAGGACGAGGTCGAGGTGATGATCGGCAACGTCGTCGAGGTCTGGGACCACGTCGACATCCTGGTCAACAACGCCGGCGTGTCGGGCACCACGCCGCTGGCCCCGGCGGACGAGCCGGGGATGGACGATCGGATCGAGGCGAAGTGGCAGGAGATTCTCGCCACCAACCTGACCGGACTCTACTATTGCACGCGCGAGGCGGTGCGCCACATGCCGACGGGAGGCGGCGGCCGCGTCCTGAACCTGTCGTCCGTACTGGGCAAGTTCGGTGTGCCGGGTTACGCCGCCTACTGCGCCAGCAAGCACGGGGTGATCGGCTTCACCAGGGCCCTGGCGCTCGAGCTGGCCCCGCGGCAGATCACGGTCAACGCCCTGTGCCCCGGCTGGGTCGACACCGACATGGCGGCACAGGGAATCAGGGACGGCGCCGCCGGGGAGGGGGTCCCTCCGGAAGAGTTCCGCCGCCGGGCGGAGTCGCGCGTGCCGCTGGGCCGCTTCATCACGCCGGCGGAAGTCGCGCGCCTGGCCCTGTTCCTGGCGTCCGACGCCGGCGCGGGCATCACCGGCCAGTCGATCAACATCGACGGCGGGGCGGCGATGTGGTGAGCGCCCGGACGGAGGACGGGTACCCGCTGACGGTGCCGATCGAGGTGCGCTTCCGCGACATGGACAGCATGGGACACGTCAACAACGCGGTGTTCTTCACGTATTTCGAGAACGCCCGCATCGCGTACTGGCGGGCCGTTCCGGCGATCCGCTCCCGGCGGGCCCTGGATTACATCCTGGCGCGGGCCGAATGCGATTTCAGGAGCCCGGCCACGGTCGAGGACGCGCTGGTCTGCGACATCCGCGTCGGGACGTTCGGACGATCCTCGTTCACCTTCGAGTACCGGCTCAGGGACGAGCCGTCCGGTCGGGTGGTGGCGGAGGGCCGGACGGTGCAGGCCCTCTACGACTATGCCCTCAGGAAGACCCGGCCGCTCGATACAGAGCTGCGGGCGGCCATCGAGGAGTTCGAGGCACGGACGATTCCGGCCCGCGCCTGATCGCGAAGGGGAATCGCGACGCCATGGACGCGCGGCTGCGCATCGGCGCCTCGAGCTGGAGCGCCCCGTCCTGGGAGGGGGTCTTCTATCCGCCCGGCACGCCGCCCTCCGGCTACCTGGAGCATTACGCGAAGCACGCCGACACGGTGGAGGTGGACGCCACGTTCTACCGCATTCCGACGGCGCGGATGGTCGACGCGTGGCGGGATCGCACGCCCCCCGGCTTCCTGTTCGCGGCCAAGTTCCCGCAGGTCATCACCCACGAGAAGCTCCTGCTCGACTGCGCCTCCGAGCGCGATGAATTCCTGCGCGTCATGGACCGGCTCGGCGACCGGCTCGGCCCCCTGCTGCTGCAATTCCGCTACTACCGCAAGGACGATTTCCCGGACCCGAACCCGTTCATCGATCGCCTCGAGACGTTCCTGCCGTCCCTCCCTCCGGGACGCCGCTATGCCGTCGAGGTGCGCAACAAGAGCTTCGTCACCAGGCGCCTGATCGGCATCCTGCGACAGCACCGGGTGGCGCTGGCGCTCATCGACCACCCGTGGTTCTTCGGCGTGGACGCGCTCATGCGCATGGACGGCATCCTGACGACCGATTTTGCCTACATCCGCTGGCTGGGTGACCGGAAGGGGATCGAGACGAAGACGACGCGCTGGGACCGCCTGATCGTCGATCGGCGGCGTGACCTGGGGAGATGGATCCCCGCCATCCGCGGCATCCTCGATCGGGGCGTGACCGTCTACGGCTACTTCAACAACCACTACGCCGGCTATGCCATCGGGTCGATCGAGATGTTCCGGGAAATGTGGGAGGGCTAGGAGCCTGCCCGGACACCTGGACAGGCACCTAGCGCCGCCGCCTTCGCGTCCGGGAGGCCAGCACGTTGATGCCGGCCGCAGCGACCTCGCGGTCCTGCTGGATGGTGCCGCTGCTGCACCCGATGCCGCCGACGATCTGACCGTCCAGGTACACGGGAAGACCGCCCCCCACGATCATGAAGCGGCCATGGTTGCTGACGTGGATGCCGAACGCCGGCCGTCCGGGCCCCGCGATCTCGGCATACTCGTGCGTGGGGCGGCGGGCGCAGGCCGCCGTCCAGGCCTTCGAGATGGCGATGTCGATGCTGCTCAGCTTGGCCCCATCCATCCGATTGAACACCAGCAGGTGACCGGCGTCGTCCACCACCGCAATGTCCATGGGTACCTTGATCGACTGGGCCTTGCGGACGGCCGCGGCCATCATCAGTCGGGCGCCTTGGAGCGTCAGTCGAAGCGCGTTCCTGGTGACAAACTCCGTCCTGGGCATTCCGTCCCTCCTGGAGGGCAGGCAAACCCCTCGCCCTCTTCAGTGGGGGGCGAGTGGGCAGATTTTTGACGGAGTATAGCGCAGGAGCCGGCCATTTGCTCGGACGGGCTCCCTGCCGCGTCATTGCCGGCCGAGTACCGGAGCCCTATATTTGCCGCCATCGTCCGGGACCCGTAAGTCGCGGGAGGAGAGGCGGATTGGCTCACCCGGACCCGAACGGCCCGCCGCCTCGCTGGAGAGTCCTTGCGTCCGTGGGTGGCGCGCCGCCATCGGCTAGGAGCCTGTCCGAGTATTGGGCCGGGTCGCGTTCCGGACGCCGTGGGACGGGATGCGAGGCGCCGCGACGACGTCCGATGCCTGTGCATCGACGAGGCGCGGCAACGAAGCAGACGGCCCCACGCCGCCGGAACCCGAAGGGCGCATGGGGATTGCGGCCGGAGCGGCCTGCCCGCCACGGCCGTGTTCCTGCTCTGGGTCTCCCTGCTCGGCGCTCCGTTCTCGATCATCTCCGCCCAGCCTGAGCCTCCGCCCCTGTTCGAGCAGGACGTCAAGGCCAGCTTCATCTACACCGTCGCCAAGTTCGTCGACTGGCCCGAGTCGGCGTTCGAGGCGCCCGAAGCACCCATGGTGTTCGCGGTCCTGGGGGACGAGTTGATCGCGGACGCGCTCGAGCGGGTGGTCGAAGGGAAAAGAGTGAACGGCCACCCCGTCACCGTCAGACGGGCGACGACCCTCGACGATCTGGCCGGGTGTCACGTGCTGTTCCTGGGCCGGTCGGAGGGGCCGCGCCTGCGGGACATTCTCGGACGGCTGCGGGGGCTCTACGTCCTCACGGTCAGCGAGTCCGAGCGTTTCGTCAGGGACGGAGGGGTGCTGGGGCTTCTTCTGGACCAGAACATGGTGCGCTTCGAAGTGAACGTCGATGCGGCCTCGAGATCGAAGCTGTCGATCAGCTCGAAGATCCTGAGGTTGGGCAAGGTGGTCCGAGACCGGAAGCGCGCTCAGGGGGCGCCGTGATGGCCTTCAGGGACATGTCGATCAGGCAGAAGCTGATGCTCATGATGATGCTCACCGCGAGCGCCGCCCTGCTCCTGGCCTGCCTCGCCTTCGTGACCTACGAGCTGGTCACCATGCGCCAGCAGATGGCGCGCGAGCTGTCGGCCCTGGCGGGCATCATCGCCGACAACAGCACGGCGGCCCTGTCCTTCAAGGACCGCAAGGCGGCGGAAGAGACCCTGTCCACCCTGGCGGCCAAGGAGCAGATCGTTGCGGCGGCCCTCTTCGACAGCCAGGGCGCCCAGTTCGCGCGGTATCTGAGGGCCGGGACGTCACCCGGCGCCGTCCCGGCGGGTCCGGAGGACGCAGGCTACAGTTTCGAGTCGGGCCGCCTGGTTCTGTTCGCGCCGGTCCAGATGGACCGGGACCGGATTGGCACCGTCTTCCTCCAGTCGGACCTCAGCGTGATGGTGGCGCGCCTCAAGCGCTATACCGCCATCGTGGTCATGGTCATGGCGGCCTCCTCGATCCTGGCCCTGCTCCTCGCATCGCGCCTGCAGGGGGTCATCTCCGGCCCGATCCTCGAGCTGGTGGGGACGACCCGGGTGGTCGCGGCCGAGAAGAACTACGCGGCGCGTGCCGTGCGCCGGAGCCGCGACGAGTTCGGGCTCCTGATCGACGGCTTCAACGACATGCTCACCCAGATCCAGGAGCGCGACCGCGCCCTGGAGTCCGCCCGCGAGGCCCTGGAACGGCGCGTCGTCGAGCGCACCCGGGAGCTGCAACGGCAGGTCTCCTACATCCAGCTGCTGCGCACCGTGGCCGCCCTGGCCAACGAGACCTCCACCATCGAGGAGTCTCTGCAGCACTGCCTGGACGCCGTCTGCAACCTGACGGGGTGGCCGGTCGGGCACGTCTACGCGCGCTCCCCGGAGGCCCAGGACGTCCTCGTCTCCCGGAAGATCTGGCACCTCGAGAATCCGGATCGCTTCGAGGCCTTCCGGAGGGAGACCGAGAAGACGCCTCTGCGGCGGGGGGAGGGGCTGCCGGGCCGCGTCATGGAGATTGGAAAGGCCGTCTGGATCGCCAACGTCCAGGAGGAGACGAGTTTCCCCAGGGGGAGGGTGGCGTACGACACCGGGGTGCGGTCCGCCTTCGGCTTCCCCGTGCTCGTGGCGGGAGAGGTGGCGGCGGTGCTGGAATTCTTCTCTCCCGACATGATGGCCCGGGACGACCGGCTGCTCGAGGTCATGGCGCAGGTGGGCACGCAGCTCGGCCCGGTCATCCAGCGACGCCGGGCGGAGGAGTCGCTCCGCCAGAGCGAGGAGAACTACCGTTCCCTGGTCGCCAACATACCGGACATCACCTGGACCTCGGACTCCGTCGGCCGGACCGTGTTCATCAGCCCGAACGTCGAGAGGGTCTACGGGTTCACCCCGGCGGAGATCTGCGCCGATCCGGGCCTCTGGTTCGGGCGCGTCCACCCCGAGGACGTCGATCGCGTGCGCGCCGCGTACCGCGACCTGTTCGAAGGCAACCGCAAGTTCGAAGTCGAGTACCGCATCCAGCGCAAGGACGGCGAATGGATCTGGCTGTACGACCGGACGCTGGGGTCGTACCAGAAAAACGGCGTAGCCTACGCCGACGGCATCTTCTCCGACGTCACCGAGCGCAAGCAGGCGGAACTCGAGCTGCAGAAGGCGAAGGCGGCGGCGGAGCAGGCCAGCCAGGCGAAGAGCGAGTTCCTGGCCAACATGAGCCACGAGATCAGGACGCCGATGAACGGCATCATCGGCATGACCGATCTCCTCCTGGACAGCCACCCGAGCCACGAGCAGCGCGAGTATCTCGACCTGGTGAAGAGCTCGGCCGACGCGCTCATGGTCCTGATCAACGACATCCTGGATTTCTCGAAGATCGAGGCCGGCCGGCTGGATCTCGACCCGATTGACTTCGGCCTGCGCGACTGCCTCGACGAGGCGATGCGGATCCTGGCGGTGCGGGCGCACGCCAAGGGCCTGGAGCTCGCCTGCCACGTCCTGCCCGAGGTGCCGGACGCGATGGTGGGCGATCCGGGCCGCCTTCGCCAGGTCCTGATCAACCTGGTCGGCAACGCCATCAAGTTCACCGACACGGGCGAGGTGGTGGTGCGCGTCGAGCCCGACGCCGTGTCGGGAGACCGGGCGCACCTCCGGTTCGCCGTGACGGACACCGGGATCGGCATCCCGAGCGACAAGCATGCCGCCATATTCGAGGCCTTCACCCAGGCGGATGGCTCGACCACCCGCAAGTATGGCGGAACCGGGCTGGGCCTGACCATCTCCTCCCAGCTGGTCGAGCTCATGGGCGGCCGGATCTGCGTGGACAGCGAGGTCGGGCGGGGCAGCACCTTCCACTTCACGGCGCGCTTCGGCCTGCAGGAGGGGCACACGAGGGTGCCCGAGACCACGCCGCCGGAGGAGCTGATCGGCCTGCCGGTCCTGGTGGTCGACGACAACGCCACGAACCGCCGGATCATGGATGAGCTGTTCCGCGGCTGGCGCATGGAGCCCACGGCGGCGGAAGGCGGCAAGGCGGCCCTCGCCGCACTCAAGCAGGCGGCGCGGGACAGGCGGCCGTTCCGTCTGGTCGTCCTGGACTGCAACATGCCCGACATGGACGGCTTCGCCGTGGCGGAGAGCATCCATGCCGATCCCGAGCTGGCCGGGACGGGCCTGATCATGCTGACCTCCGGGGGGCAGCGGGGCGAAGCGGCGCGCTGCCGCCGGGCGGGGATCGCGGCCTACCTCACCAAGCCGACCCGCCGCTCGGAGCTCCTCGACGTCGTGATGACGGTCCTGAGCCCTTCGGCGTCGGCGGGACGGAACGCCCCGCTGATCACGCGTCACTCCCTGCGCGAAAAGCGGCATCGGCTCCGCATCCTGCTCGTCGAGGACAATGCCGTGAACCGGGCCGTGGCGGTCCGCATGCTCGAGCGGCGCGGCCAGACGGTCACCATCGCGCGCCACGGACGGGAGGCGCTCGACATCCTGAAATCGAACACGTTCGACGTGGCGCTCATGGATCTGCAGATGCCTGAAATGGGAGGGCTCGAGGCGACCGCGGCCATCCGCGCCCTGGAGCGGGGGAGCGGACGGCACCTGCCGATCATCGCCATGACCGCCCACGCCATGAAGGGGGACCGCGAAGAATGCCTGGCGGCGGGGATGGACGGCTACGTGTCCAAGCCGATCCAGCCCGAACGGGTGTTCGAAGTCCTGGATGCCGTCGTCGCCGCGCGCTCGGCACAACCGGCGGCGGCGCCCGCCCGGGGGGCGGCGCCGGGGCGGAGCCTCGTCGACCGGGACGCCCTGATGTCCCGCCTGGATGGCGACACGCGGCTCCTGTCCGAGATCGTGGAGCTCTTCCTCCGGAGCTCGCCCCAGCTCCTGCGCGACGTCAAGAAGGCGCTGGCCGCGCGCGATCGCAAGGGGCTGCAACGGGCGGCCCACACGCTCAAGGGGGCGGTGGCCAACTTCGGCGCCAGGACGGTCTGGGCGGCCGCCCTCAAGCTGGAAAAGATCGGGCAGAATGGTAATCTGGCTCATGGGAGGCAGGCCCTGTCCGTTCTGGAGAAGGAGCTGGGCCGGTTGAAGAAGGAACTCGTCCGGCTGGCGGAGGAACACGCAGCATGAAAATCCTGATCGCCGAAGACGACGCGGTGTCGCGCAGAGTGCTGGAGGCCACGCTCGTGAAGTGGGGCTTCGAGGTGGTCACGACGACCGCCGGAGGCGAAGCCTGGGCGGCCATCTCGGCGCCCGGAGCCCCGAGGCTCGCGATCCTCGACTGGATGATGCCCGAGATCGACGGCGTGGAGATCTGCCGCCGCGCCCGGAAGAGGCCGGATCCGCAGCCGCTGCACATCATTCTCCTGACCGCCCGCGGCCGCAAGGAGGACGTCATCGCGGGCCTGCAGGCGGGCGCGGACGATTACGTGACCAAGCCGTTCGACCACGAGGAGCTGCGCGCGCGGGTCCAGGTCGGCGTGCGCATCGTCGATCTGCAGGCGGCGCTGGCGGTCCGCGTCGTCGAGCTCGAGGACGCCCTGGCCCGGGTCCGCCAGCTGCGCGGGCTGCTCCCGATCTGCTCCTACTGCAAGAAGATCCGGGACGACAAGAACTACTGGCAGCAGGTGGAGCAGTACGTGGGCGCGCACTCCGACGTGCAGTTCAGCCACGGAATCTGTCCCGACTGCTATCAAAAGGTCGTCGAGCCGCAGCTCGACGAAGTCATGAAAGATCGGGATCACCCCGGGAGTCCCGACAAGAAACGCCGCGGCTGAGCCGTTGTAGGATCCCCGTGTGGACCCGCTCACTCTGCTCGATGACGCCTGCCGGAAGAGGAGAGCCGCGGCCGTCTTCTGCGGCGGCTCGCACTTCGACTACCCGGGCCTGAGGGATCTCGCCCTGGCCGCGGGGAGCCACCTGGAGTCCCTGGGCGCGCGCCCGGGGGACCGCGTCGCGGCCCTGTTCCCGAACTGCCACCTGTACCTGGCCGCGTACTTCGCCGCCCTGCTGCGCCGCTTCGTCCTGGTGCCGCTGAATCTCCGGCTGTCGGAGCGCGAGATGCGCGCCATCCTCGATCACAGCGGCGCGCGCGTCCTGATCGGCGATCCGGGCCTGTGCGGGCCGCTGCTCGCGGGCGGCGCGCAGGCCGGGCAGGGCTGGGTCGCCGGCCCGACCGGCGCCGCCGGCCCTGGCGCCGCGGAGGCCGCGGCGCCGGAGGCGGTCCACCTCTACTACACCAGCGGCACGACCGGCCGGCCGAAGGGGGTCGTCCTGACGCTCGGGAACCTGGCCGCGCACGTCGACATGACGCTTCGAGAGCTCCGGTTCGGCCCGAGCGATTCCTGGCTCCACGCCGCCCCCATGTTCCACCTCGCCGACGCCTGGGCGGTCTGGACGGCGACGGCCGCCGGGGCCGCGCACGTCCTCCTGCCGCGTTTCGAGGCGGGCGCCGCCTTCGAGCTCATCGAGGCGCACGGCGTGACCATCACGAACCTCGTGCCGACCATGCTGCGCGGACTTCTGGCCGAGGCGGAGTCGCGCGGTCGGCCGTTGCGCTCCCTCCGCCTCCTCCTGAGCGGCGGCGCCCCGATCGACCCCGGCCTCGTGGCGCGTGTCACTTCGCTCCTCGGCTGCGACTACGCCCAGACGTACGGCTTGACGGAGACGTCGCCCTTCCTGACCTTCTCCCTGCCGGGCGACGGACAGGCTGCCGTGCCTCCGCCGGACGCGATGCGCCTGAGGGCCAGGACCGGGCGGGCGGCGCGGGGCGTCGACCTGCGCGTCGTCCAGCCCCACGGCGCGAGCTCCTTCTCGGACGTGCCCGCCGACGACACCACCGTCGGCGAGGTGATCGCGCGCGGGGCGACGGTGACGCCGGGCTACTGGCGCGACAGCGAGGCGACCCGGGAGGCCTTCAAGGGGGGATGGTTCCACACGGGCGATCTGGCCACCCTCGATCGACACGGGTCGATCCACCTCGTCGATCGCCTCAAGGACGTGATCATCTCGGGCGGTGAGACCGTCTACAGCACCGAGGTCGAGAACGTCCTGTACGAGCACCCGGACGTGCGGGAAGCGGCCGTGTTCGGCGTTCCCGACGAGACCTGGGGGGAATCGGTGCGCGCCGCGGTCGTCCTCGTGGGCGGGG
Organism: Candidatus Polarisedimenticolia bacterium; assembly: GCA_036001465.1. NCBI lineage: Bacteria > Pseudomonadati > Acidobacteriota > Candidatus Polarisedimenticolia > Candidatus Polarisedimenticolia bacterium. The sequence goes on along the minus strand of DASYUH010000040.1, from coordinate 25,583 downwards.
ATGCGGGGCGGGCCGGCGACCTCGTCGACTTCTGCCGGGGCCGCCTGGCGCATTACAAGTGCCCGCGCGCGGTCGACCTCCTCGCCGCCCTGCCGCGCACCGGCTCGGGGAAGATCGACAAGAAGGCGCTCCGGGAGCCTTTCTGGCAGGGGCGCCCCCGCCGCATCAACTGACCGATCGACCGGCCGGACCGCGGTGCAGGAAGCGCTCGGCTTCCTCGAACGAGCCGGTCTGCCGGCACGGGGGCAGGGACTCGAGGAACATCTGGCCATAGGGACGGGTCCGGAGCCGCGGATCGAGGACGGCGACTAGGCCGCGGTCGTCGTGGCTCCTGATGAGGCGCCCGAACCCCTGCCTGAATGTGAGGATCGCCTCCGGCAGCGTGTCTTCCAGGAAGGGATCCCCGCCCCGCGTCCTGATCGCTTCCGCGCGCGCCTCGGCCATCGGGTGGCCCGGCACCTCGAACGGCAGCCGCGTGATCACGACCAGGCGCAGGGCGTCCCCCGGCACGTCGACTCCCTGCCAGAACGTCATGGTCCCGAGCAGGACGCCCCGGCGCGTGAGGCGGAACCGCTCGAGGACGGAGGACGCCAGCCCGGGCTCGTGGCGGAAGAGCTCGAGCCCCTTGAGATCCGGGTCCTCCAGGAGCGCCGCGTGCACGCGCCTCAGAAGCGCGTAGGAGGTGAAGAGCAGGAAGGCCCCTCCGCCCGACGCGAGGAGGAGCCGCCGGCACTCGCGCAGGACTCCCTCCGCGAACCCGTGCGGGTCGGATCCGGGGTCCGGCACCGCCGCGGGCAGGTAGAGGAGGGCCTGCCTCTCGAAGTCGTACGGAGAGCCGAGGATGGTCTCGGCGGCCGACGCGATGCCGAGGCGGCGGCGGAGGTGGGTGAACGATCCTCCGGCTGCCAGAGTGGCCGAGGTCAGCACCACCCGGCGGGCGTCCTCGAACAGGCGCGGCCGCAGGACGTGCGCCACCTCGATCGGCGCGACGCGCAGGGTGGCGCCCTCCTGGCGCGGGGCGCACTCCACCCAGTAGACGGCGTCCGGCACCCGCTGCTCCAGGAACTGCGTGACTCTCTCCCGCAGATCGCGCGTGCGCGATCCGAGAGAGCCAAGGACGAGCGCCTCCGTCGGGTCGGCGCCGCGCGCCCTCTCCTCCAGGGCCTCCTCCAGCTCGAACAGCGGGGCGCGCAACCGATCCGCCACGGCCCCGGGAGCGCGCACCCGGGCGATCGGAGCGTACCCCGCCGGCGTCTCGGGGCCCGATCCCGGAGCGTCGCGCTGCGCGGCCAGTCCGAGCTGCCGCATTTCGGCGAAAAACTCCCGGGCGGCCTCTTCGAGGCGCGGGACGATGGCGGGGAACAGGCCGCCCCCGCCACGGCCGCGACCCGGGCCGGCGCGCCGGGGCCGACGCCCCCGCTTTCTCTCCCCGAGATCCTGCAGGAGGCCCCCCACGGAACGGTCCGAGACGCTGTACCCGAACTGCGCCGTGACCGACTCCTCGACGCGGTGCGCTTCGTCCAGGATGACGACCGAATGCGGCGGCAGGATCCGCCCTCCGGACTTGAGATCGAGGAAGAACAGGGCGTGATTGACGATCAGGAGGTCGGCATCGCGCGAGCGGGCCAGGTCCCTTCGGTACAGGCACGACTCCCAGAACGGCCCGCGCGCGCCCTGGCAGATCTCGCGATCGCGGCGCACCCGCTCCCAGATCGCGTCCGGCACGGGGAACGGGATCTCCGAGCGCAGTCCGGTGGGTGCGCTCCGGGCATGCCGATCGAGGGCCTGGAGCACTTCCGCGGAGGACGCATCGACCAGGTCGGCGCCGGAAAGCGTCCACTCGCTCAGGCGCTGGATGCAGAGGTAGTTCTCCGATCCCATGAGCAGGGCGTGACGAAAGGAGATGCCGGCGGGCTCCAGGGCGCGCTCCAGGAACGGCAGGTCCTTGCGCGCCAGCTGTTCCTGCAGCGCGCGCGTGTGCGTGGAGATGACGACGCGCCGCTCCGCCTGGGGAAGGGATCGGTCGCGCGTGGCGTACAGGATGGCCGGGACCAGGTACGCGAGCGACTTGCCGATGCCGGTGCCGGCTTCGATCAGGAGGTGCCGGCCCGAGGCGAGCGCCGCAGACACGTCGCGGGCCATCCGGGCCTGCTGCGGGCGCGGTTCGAACGATGGCAGCGCCCGGGCCAGGGGACCGCCCGGGGCGAACAGGCCGGCCACCTCGGCGATCACCAGCGACTCCTCCATGCGCGGCCCGGCCGAATGCCCGGATCAGTTCATCTGCGGGACCAGGCGCTTCATCTCGTCCAGCCGGGTGCGGATCTGCGACGCATCCGGGGCCCCGGGCGCGAGTCTCAGGTACCGGTCCAGATCCGCGACCGCCTCCGCGATCAGGGCGAGACGGTAATGGATGAGGCCGCGGTCCCGGATCGCATCGGGCCTGTCCGGGTCGATGCACAGGAGGAGCTGCTGAATCTTCAGGGCCATGTGGAAATCGCGTCGTTGCTGATAGATCCCCTTGAGGTTGTTGATCATCCTTTCGAGGATCTCACGGTTCATGGCCCGTTTCAGGAACTCCGGGCGGTATTCCAGCTGCCCCTTGTACATTTCGAGGATCAGGGCGCGGCAGTCCTCCTCGGTCAGGAGCCGGCCGCGATTGAACGGGTCGATGAAGATGTCCGGCGCCCCCTGCACGCCTCCCAGGCGCACCAGGAAGTGCCCGGGGAAGGCGACGCCGGCGAGCGGGCAGCCGATCCGCCTTCCGACCTCGAGATAGATGGTGGACAGCGTGATGGGAATTCCGATCCGGCGATCCAGGACGTCGTTCAGGAAGGAATTGCGCGGGTCGAAGTACTCCTCCCGGTTTCCCTGGAAGCCCATCTCCTCGAACAGCAGCCGGTTCAAGTGGGCGACCCGGCTTCTCGGGCCATCCCCCTCCTTCAGACGCCCGGCGATGTCGGCGGCCATCCCGTCCAGCCTGGAAAGGTACCGCCCCACGTCGAGGTCCGGATACTCCTCGCGCGCGATGAGCAGGGAGGCGTGGCCCAAATCGATGGCGTCGTCCGGAAGCGCCACGAGTGCGGCGAAGGCTTTGCGACTTTCTCTAGGATCCGCCATGATGACCCGCTTCTATTTTAGTATGAGCCGCATGCCCCTGCCCGCGCCCCTGACCCTCGGCTTCTATTACCTGGCCAGCTTCGCCGTCCTTGGGGCCTACCTGCCGTACTTCAACCTGTATCTCAAGGGCCTGGGATTCACCGGCGCTCAAATCGGCATGCTGACCCTGCTCCTGCCCCTGAGCATCGCCCTGGCCCCTCTCACCGGCGGGATGCTGGCCGACAGGCTGGGTTGGAGACGCGGGCTGGTCATCGCGTCGAGCCTCCTGTCCCTGGCGGCCTTCGCGTCGATGACGGCGGTCAGGACGTTCCCGGCGGCCGTCCTGGTGATCGCCGCCTTCTCGGCGGTGCGCGCTCCCGCCCTCCCGCTGGTCGAGGCCACGGCGATGGAGATCGCGGAGACGGGTGGCTCGCCCTATGGGCGGATGCGGGCCTGGGGGTCCCTCGCCTTCATCGTCACGGCGCTCCTGACGGGCCCCCTCATCGGCCGCCTGGGGGAACGCGCGGCGGTCTACCTGATCATCGTGCTCCTCGCGCTCCAGGTGCCGGCGGCCCTCCTTCTGCCGCCGGAGAGGCTGCGCGCCGCGCCGCCTGCCGGCGCGGTCGGACTCTGGCGACTCCTGCGGCGCCCGCCGGTCCTGTACTTCCTCCTCGCCGCGGTCCTGGTGCAGGCGGCGCACGGCCCCTACTACGTCTTCTACAGCATCCATCTCGAAGCCGCCGGCTACGCCCCCCGGACGATCGGCGCGTTCTGGGGTCTCGCGGTGGCCTGCGAGATCGTGGCCATGCTCCTGATGCCGCGCATCCTCGGCCGATGCGGGACCCTTCCGGTGATGGGGGCCGCGGCTCTGCTGGCGGCGGTGCGCTTCCTGATTTGCGCCGCGAGCGTCGCGCCCTTGGCGATGGCCGTGGCGCAGGCGCTTCACGCCGCCACGTACGCCGCCTTCCACGTGGCGGCCGTGACCCACACCTATCGGCTGTTCGGCGACGAGCGGCGGGCGAGCGGGCAGACGATCTATGGATCGGCCGCCTACGGCGTCGGCAACGTCCTCGGGATGTCCGCGAGCGGCCTGCTCTACGATCACACGTCCATGTCCGTCCTCTTTGCCGGAGCGGCGCTCGTGGCGCTCGCGGCCGCCGGCCTGGTGGTCGCCGCGGCGAGGCGGACGGGTTGCATGAAGCCCCCCGCGATGTAAGATGAAGGCATGCAGCCACCTTCGGAGCCGAAACGCCGCACGGTCCGGATCGGACACAGTCCCGATCCGGACGATGCCTTCATGTACTACGGGCTGGCCTCGGGCAGGGTCCCGACGGGGGACTACGAGGTCGAGCAGGTCCTCAAGGACATCGAGAGCCTCAACCGCCTGGCGCTCGAGGGGAGCATCGAGGTCACCGCGGTCTCGATTCACGCCTACGCCTACCTGGCGGACCGCTACCTGCTCCTGCCCTGCGGAGCGAGCATGGGGGACGGCTACGGGCCGATCCTGGTCACCCGCGGGCCCGAGCCTCTGGACGCCCTGAAGAGCATGACGATCGCCGTTCCCGGCCGGCTGACCACCGCCGCCCTGGCGCTCCGCCTTGCCCTGGGCGATGTGCGCATGGAGGTCATGCCGTTCGATCGGATCCTGCCTGCGGTGTCGGGCGGCGACGTGGAAGCCGGGCTCCTAATCCACGAAGGACAGCTCACCTACGCGCAGTCGGGGCTGCACAAAGTGCTGGATCTGGGGGCGTGGTGGAAGGTGCGGACCGGCCTGCCGCTGCCCCTGGGCGGAAACGCCATCCGTCGCGACCTCGGGGCCCGGGCCATCGCCGAGATCGGCGCGTTCTTCAGGGACAGCATCGCCTTCGGCCTCGCCCACCGGGGGGAGGCGCTGACCTACGCGCTCGACTTCGGCCGGGGGATCGGCCGGCCGCTTGCCGATCGCTTCGTCGGCATGTACGTCAACGACTTCACGCTCGACTACGGACCGGCCGGCCGGCGGGCCATCGACGAGCTCCTGCTGCAGGGCCACAGAGCCGGCGCCATCCCGCATCGCGCCGCCGCCGAGTTCGCCGACCTTCCCTCATGACCATGGAGGGCACGCCCGGAGATCCCGCCGCCGAGTACCGCGCGGCGCGCGCGGATGCCGTCCTCGCCGATCGGACGGACCTGGGCCGCCTCGAAATTACCGGGAAGGACGCCGCCGATCTCCTGCACCGCCTCACCACCAACGACGTGCGCGGCCTCGCTCCGGGGCAGGGGACCGCGACCGCCTTCGTCACGAACAAGGGACGTCTCGTCGATCTGGTCGTCCTGCATCACCTCGACGATCGCCTTCTCTGCCTCACCGGTCCGGGTCGGAGCGCCGTCGTCGTCGCCTACATCGATCGCTACACGTTCCGCGAGGACGTGAAGGTCCGGGACCTGGAGCGCTCCCACGGCACCCTCGGGCTCTACGGAGCCCGCGCCTCGGAGCGGGCCGCGGCCCTGTTCGGGCCGGAGGCCGCGGAGCGGCCAGTGCACCATGCGACAGCCGTCGGGTTCTCGGGATCCACGGCGATCCTGGCGCGCACGTTCCCTCTTGGGGGTGGCGGGTTTCACTTGACCGCCGGGGCCGACGCGCTCCCCGCGCTGCGGCAGGGGATCCTGGACCATTCCCCCGGACTCCTCGTGGCGGGCCCCGAATGCATCGAGGCGCTCCGCATCGAAGCCGGCCTCCCCCTGGCCGGCCGCGAGCTGACCGAGGAATACAACCCCTGGGAGGCGCGGCTCCACGACGCCATCTCGCTGAACAAGGGGTGCTACGTCGGTCAGGAGGTGATCGCGCGCCTGAACACCTACAAGAAGGTCTCGCGTTGCCTGGTGCGACTGGAGATCCGGGACGGCCTGCCGGCGCCGGGATCGCCGATCGAGTCGGGGGGGGAGACGATCGGCTCCTTGACCAGCGCGGCCGTGGTCCCGGGAGAGGACCGCGTGGTGGCCCTTGCGTACCTGCGGGACGAGGATGCCGGCCGGGAGGTGGTCGAGGTGACCGACGGCGGCAGACGCCTGCGCGCGCGCGTCCTGGGTCCGGCGCGATGAGACGAAAGGCCAGTGGGCGGCGGGCGGCCCCGCAGCATGCGCGGCGTGCGGCCCGGCCGCGCGTCCGGCGTGCAGCGCTCCTCGTCATCGGACACGGCAGCCGGGTCGCCTCCGCCAATCGCCTGCTGCGTGACCTCGCCCGGGGGCTCCGCCCCCTGTTCCCCGGCCGCGCCGTCGAGATCGCGTACCTCGAGGCCGCGACGCCCGACATCAGGGCCGGCATCGACCGCTGCGTCGCCCGGGGGGCGACCCGCATCCTGATCGTCCCCTACTTTCTGTACCTCGGAGGGCACGTCCGCCGCGACCTGCCGAAAGCGGCGGTCGCGGCGCGGAGACGCCACGCCGGCCTCGAGGTGCGCATCGCGGCGCACCTCGGCCTCGACCGGCGCCTGCTGGCGATCGTGGCCGATCGCTCCCGCCGTGGGTTGCGCGCCTGCCGCTGGCCCTGAGAGGTGCATGGTGGCGCTGAGAGTGTGGAAGCAAGTAAGAGTGGAGTGTGTTCTCTAGAGGCGATTTCGCATCAGAAGGCGCGTACCAGGGTGTGACGCTGCTCGTTCGGCAGGGAGGGGATGACCAGCTCCCTGCGATAATGCCGCATCACTTCGTGACCTGCCTGGATTCGGCCGACGTGGAGCCGCTCCGCCAGCACCTGGCCCCAGCTCCAGGGCCGGGTCGTGAGCCGGAGCCGCATTGCGGTGGTGCCATCTCTTGGATGCCGCTCCGAGCGGGCCTGCACCAGGTTGCGCCACACCACGAACAGGGCCAGTCGGTCGACCAGGCCGTTGTAGCTGCGCCCGAAGGCGATGGTCTCGCGCCGGTGGGCGGCCTGGCTGTGGCGCAGGAAGCGGTGCAGCTGGTCGTTCGGGAACATCGCCCGGTCCCGTTGGCGGGCCTCGAGAGTGCGGCGGCTGCCCTTGGGGCCACGCACCGGGTTTGGGTAGGCGCTCAGATGCAGGTGCGGGAGTGCGCTCGCGGCACGCCTTATCGCCGGGTCGTCGTCGGCGACGATGCGCAGCCGGCCCCGGGCTGGCGGAAGCGCCCGGAGCAGCGAGCAAAACGCGGCCGTGACCGAGCCGTGCGGGGGGCGGCCGTAGAGTCGCTCAAGACTTGTGCGGCGCTTCTTCTGCGTGGGGCTCATGGTTCCCCGGCGTCTCTCCCGGGCGAAGGCGAATCCATAGAGGAACCAGGAGTTCGAACCAGTGGCCGTGGGCAGCGTGCAGGGGAAATACTGCGACCCCGCGAAGCTGTCGAAATCATCGACGATGATCGGCTCGGCGACGGCGAGCTCCTGAAGTGCCGTCTGGTGCAGCAGCAGGGCATGGCGCCCCAACCGGCGGGAGCGCCGGGTGACCGTGCTGTGGTGGCAGCCGAGGCTGCGGGCGATCTGGCGATGCGCCGAGCCGGCCACCAGGCCGGCGGCGATGGGCCGGCTCAGCTCCGGACGCTTCAGGTAATAGGAAAACGCGAAGCTCTGCTGGGAGAAGGTGCGACCGCAGCTGAGGCAGCGGAACCGGGGCACGACCCGACCGTCGCATCGCCGCCGGTAGGAGCCGTGGGGAAGACAGCGAAAGGTCCCGGTACGTCGCCGGTGCTCAGCGCACTCCGGCCACGGGCAGAAGGCAGGAACGAAGGATTCCGGGCGCACCAACTCGACGATGACGGCGCGGTCCATGACCGGCATCTATCAAGATGCGGGCCAGAATCGAGCTTACACCGGAACCTGGAGCCGCACCCGAGTAGGGCCATTGCCCCGTTCGCGGGTGAACTCCCAAGACAGGACAGTTCCCGCCCGTGAACGCCTCTCTTCTCCACACTCTCGGCGCCACTATGTGTTCTTCGCGCTCGGAGGTTGCGCCTGGCGCCCCTCCCTTCTCCGTCGGGCACTTTCATCTAGAATGCGGTGGGCGTGCGGTCACTGTCCGATTCGTGCCGCCCAGGATCGCGGCAGCGGCGATGAGCACGAGACTTCTGCATCGGCTGTGGTCGGGCCACGGAGGCGCGCGGATGTCGTGGGCGCGCCGTATCGTCCTCGTCGTGTTCGTGCCGCTCGTCGCGCTGCCGGTGTGCCTGACGCTCGTCTACCGCTTCCTGCCGCCGCCGACCACGCCGCTCGCCGTGTCCACGTGGTGGAGGAAGGGCACGATCTACAAAGTCTGGACGCCCCTCGAGGGCATATCCCCGGCGCTCGTCCGCGCCACCATCGGCGCCGAGGACGACACGTTCTGCACGCATCACGGGTTCGATTGGCAGGCCATCGGAAAAGCGATACGCCAGAACGACCGGGGGCGGCGCGTGCGCGGCGGCAGCACGATCAGCCAGCAGACGGCGAAGAACGTGTTCCTCACCCCCCATCGCAACTGGCTGCGCAAGGGGCTCGAGACCTATCTCACGGTGATGATCGAGGCGCTGTGGTCCAAGCGGCGGATTCTCGAGATCTATCTCAACGAGGTGCAGTTCGGGCCCAGGGTATTCGGCGCCGAAGCGGCCGCCGAATATTACTTCCACAAGCCGGCGGCCCGGCTGGATGAGGCCGAGGCCGCCCGGCTGGCCGCGGTGCTGCCCGATCCCGAGGACTGGCGCGTGGTGGACGCGGGACCCTATGTCGAGAGCCGCACGCGCGCTCTCATCGATCGCATCACGGAGGTCCAGCGTGACGGCCTGGATGCGTGCATCTGGAAGTGACCCTCGACCTGGCCTGGCACACCCGGTTCATCAGGCCTTCATCCGGCCGAGCAACAGGAGGGCGCCGAGCGCGATCGCCCCCACGCTGCACCACATCGGGATGTTGACCGTCTCCTTGTCCTTGACGGACACCTCGAGCGAGCCGATCTTGAGGTCGTGGGACTCCTGGGTATAGGTGAACCTGTCGTAGACCAGCCCCAGGACCCCGGCCACAATCAAGACGATCGCGATGACTTTGACTCTGCTCATGTCTCACCTCGATGCACGTGGCGCTTCTGTCGGTCGCGGCGTCCCGCATTATACGGTCTCGCTACTTCTGCGTCGTCGTCGGGTTCTCGTTCCATACGACGGCGCCCTGTTCGTCCGGCACCAGCGCCGTCAAGGCCTGGGAGGCGCGATCGGTGCGCATCTCGTGCGGCGCGGTCACGTGGTACGACGCCTCCTCCGCCGATACGGCGCGCAGCTCGTAGGCGGCCTTGAAGCCGCGCAGCACCGCCTCGATCCTCGGCCTCAGCTCCGCGGTCCTGTCCCCGAGCTTCACCGACAGCTCGAAGACCCGCGTCCGCGGCTCGAAGCCCTCGATCACCCACAAGATGGCGACGAGGAACAGGGTCGAGAAGACGGCCAGTCCGATCACACCGACGCCCGACGCCAGTCCCACCGCAAGCGACGACAGCATCACGACGGCGTCCTTGGGGTTGTTGACCTTCGATCGGTAGCGGATCAGGCTGGCCACGCCCACCACGGCGAAGGCGCGCGCCAGGCTGGCTCCGACGATCAGCATGATCACGGCGCCGACGGCGGCCAGGACGATCTGGGTCTGCACGACCGCCGCGTCCCGGATGGGCGTGCCGCGGCGTCTCGGGCGCAGCGCGAGCATCGTTCCCAGGGCGGCCGCCAGCGGCAGGCGCACGGCGGCGGCCTGCAGCTCTTCGAGAAGATCCTGCGCCGTGACGTTCAGGTCGCGCAGCTCGTGCACCTCGGCCGGGGAGGAGCCCTGGCCCCGAGACACGTGCGTGACGGCGACCACGGCGAAGACGCCGACGATCCCGATCGCGACCCGGAGCGGATGGAGGCGCGCAGCCGAAAGAAGGCGCCTCACACCGCCCCCCCGGTACGCGTCTCGAGCGCGAGCCCCTGCCGGATCTTCTGCTTGATCTTGCGGACGAATCGCTCCCGCACGTCCCGCGTGTACCCCGCCGCCCGGAACGCATCGTGAAGCTGCCTGTCCGTGAGCCGGGCCATCAGACGGCAGGTCCACACGACGTCCGCCGCGGTGATCTCCTTCAACAGCTCCTTGTGCCGGGAGTGGAAATCGAACGTCACGCGGCCGTTCTCGAAATCCATGACGAGATCCTGGCTCTCGAAGTCCTCGATGACGTTGCGACTGCCCAGAGGCCAGCGGCTCTTGCCGAGCGCCGCGCCCAGGTCCTGCACGACGAACCACGTCGCGCGGCGCCCGGAGGCATCCTTGACTCTGTAGATCCGGTTGTTCTCGGCCGCAAGATCCCAGTTGTTCAGCAGAAGGTTCGCGATCACCAGGCCCCGATAGGGCACGCTGCCCACGAAGGGATTCTCCTGCCAGGACCATTCGCCGTCCTTCTTGTGGTCGGATTCGAACCGGAATCGCCCGGGCTCGGGCCTCGCCGTGGGGCCGCCGATCATGCGCCACCTCGGGACGTAGTAGGTGGCCGGCTGGTGATAACCTATCGCCCACAGAATGCGCGACACCACGGTCTCGGACTGCGCCTCGTCGCCAATCTTCACGTCCCACGTCCGCCCCTGCGGATCCTGGACGTCATATCCACCCGAGTGCCCGGTCGTATCCAGGTCCTGGAACCGGTAGGCGACATCCGGCCGCGGAACGAGGCCCGCGCCGCCCGGGCCGTAGAACAGGTTGCGCGACGAGATATCGGCCGGCTTCACCCAGAGGCACGACATCGATTCGGCGGTCGTGGCGGCAGGAAGAGACGCCTGGGTCGGGTGGCCCAGTGCGGGTGCGAAGGCGAGGGCCGTGATCAGGAGCAGGACGCCGCACGTTCTCATCGCTCGGGACCTGCATGGGGCATCGCTGGGACGGGATGGGCCAAGCCGTCATGCGCCATCCTCCCGCCGGCGCTCTGCAGGCTCGCGTAGAAATCCCTGACGAACGATCGCTTCGCGAATTCGATCCTCATCATCCCGTAGTCGAGGGCCTCCCGGATCGCCTTCTCGGCCGTCCATCCGGCTTGGGCGACGCGATAGCAGGCGACGATCACCCCCGTCCGGTCCGCCCCCGCCTTGCAGTGGATGAAGACGGGCCAGTTGTCCTTGTCGCCGATGAGGCCCAGGACGCGGGCGACCTGTTCGGAGGTCGGCCTGACCAGACCGTACATCGGAACGCTGAAGTACCGGAGCCCGGCCGCCGCCGCTTCATCCATTTCGGCTTTCACGCGCGCCGGCTCGTGGCGCAGGTTGACGATGGTGCGCACTCCGAGGGCCTTGAGCCTGGCGACACCGCCGGCCCCCGGCTGTCCGCCGCGAAGGAGATGCTCGTCGACCTTGTGGAAGTTCGGGAGATCCGGATAGAGCGGCTCGTCAACCTGAGCCGCCGGTGCGGCCGCCCCCAGAAGAACGAGGATCGCGGCCGAAGTGGCCCGTTTCAGGCTTCGTCGCAGCATCTCAATATGATAGTCGTGATGAAGGACGGCGACGAGCCTAGGGCCCGGGGGCTCCGCAGACGTTCGTCCCGAGGACGCGGTAGTAGACGATCGGCTCGGCGCCGGCCAGGCCGTCTTGCTGCAGCAGGCTGTTGGTCGCGAGGTCGCGGCCGATCTGGGTCGCCGTCAGGAAGGCCGGGTTGGTGTCGCGATAGACGCGGTAGAAATCGGCGTCCGGCCGGGCGTCCCAGGCGAACGCCAGGTCCCCCCCGGCCGGCGCGAGCATCAGGTTCGCGATGGCGCCCGGAATCGTATCGACCACGAGAGGGCCGTACGGAATCGACCCCACGCTCCAGTTCCCGGCGTTGTCCACGGTCCTGATGTTGAAGTAGCGGCGGGCATTCGAAGGCATGAGGATGGTCTGGACGCTCTGCACCGCCCCGATGTCGCGCACGGTGTCGGGGACCTCCGGGACGTCGGCGCTCCAGGAGATGCTGTACCCCGCGACGCCGCAATTGTCGTCGGGGGCCGCGGCCCACTGGAGCTGGACCGACCCCTGATCGGTGCAGGCGTTCACGGGATGGGTCGGGCTCGTGAGCGACGTCACGTAGCCGGGGGAGGTCGTGTCGATCTTGATCGGCCCCCACGACTGCGTCGTGCCCGACCAGTTGCCGATGCCGTCGACGGCCCGGATGTTGAAGTAGTATCGCGACGCCCCCTGCGCAAGCGAGGCGGTGAAATCCGTGACCGCTCCGATGTCGCGGGTCGTGTCGGGGGTCGCCGGCGCGACCGCGCTCCAGCTCACGCTGTAGCCGGTGACGCCGCAGCCGGCGCCGTCGCCTGCCGGGCTCCACTGCATCGTCACGGACTCGTCGTTCGAGCAGAACCCCTCGACGTGGTCCGCGCTCGTCAGGGCGCCGACGCCCCCCGGCGGGGCCGTGTCGACGGTGACGCTCGGATACGTCACGTACGGGAAGGTGCCGAAGGCCTGCCCCTGCATGGGGAGCGGGTACGTCCCCTCGAGGAGGCCCGACGCGGCGCGCAGCCCCCACGCCACGTCGCGCTGCACGAAGGGGCTCACCAGCCCCACGGTCATGGAGTAACGGTTCGACGGCGCATCGTGCGCCATCTCGCTCGCCAGGTACGTGTGCTGGCGGCCGGGGTCGTTGGTCTGGATGGTGGCATCTTCCAGGGAGAACTGGGAAGAGTTGTCGGGCAAATCGAGGATGATCTCTCCCGCCGCGCCCGGCGCCCCGCTCCCCGACAGGGTCGAACTCACGACGAACGGGTCCCCCGGGCGGATGCAGGCCTGGACGCTGGCGGCGTCGGTGACGACACCGGGAAACTGCGACACGACGACCCCTGCCAGGCCGAACTGGGCGCTTCCATCGGGGACGTTGTAGCCCCGCACGCTGGCCCGCCAGGTCCCGGGTGTGCCCCCGTTCAGCCGCACCGATTCGACCGTGTCGTCGAACGACACCGAGGCGCCGACCAGGGTGCCCGCGCCGTCGTAGATCCGCAAATCGAGGTCGTCCACGACCTCGGTCGAGAGGGACGGCGGGTCGCTCCAGGTGAGATCGACGCGCACTTCCTTGAAGCCCGCCGGCACGGCGAAGTTGTAGTTCAGCTCGGAGCCGGTCCCCGGCGTCGCGTTCGCCACCCACAGGGGCGTGGTCAGCCCGTCGGCATCGTAGATGGCGTGGAACGAGTCCAGCATGCCGTGGCCGTACTGGGTCACGTCCCCCAGATCGACGGCGGTCGCGAGCAGCTTCGCCTTGAGCGCCTCCGGCCACTGGGAGAGCACCGGAAACGCCTGCAGCATGAGCGCCACCGTCCCCGCGACCACCGGCTGCGCCATGCTGGTCCCCGACTTCAGCTGGTACAGCGGGGCGCCGGGCAGCAGATAGAAAGGGGCCGCCGACATGGTGTTGGTGCCAGGCGCCACGAGATCGGGCTTGATGCGCGTGTGTCCGTCCCCGTCGGTGTCGATCAGCCCGTGGTTGCTGAAGCAGATGCGGTCGGACTCGGGCTGGTAGTTGTCGCCGCACAGGGGACCGAAGTCGCAATCGCAGCCGTTCTCGCAGGTCGGCGACTTGAAGCAATCGAAGGCGTCGGCCGGCCAGTTGCCGTTCTTCGTGGCGCCGACGGTGATGACGTTCTTGCCGGTGCCGGGAGAGGCGCTCAGGTCGTTGTCGTTTCCCGACGAGATGGTGAGCACCATGCGTCGGGGCTGGCCGTTGCTGCCGTTCCAGGTTCCGCGCACGGCGCTGTCGGCGTAGTAGGCGTCCACCATGTACACGCCGTTGTAGCCGCCCCAGGAGTTGGCCACCACCTGGGCATCGTGCGCCGCGGCCCGGGCCAGGAGGCTGGCGAATTCTCCGAACCCGTGGTTGAAGCTGTCGCAGCAGTCCTTGTAGATGAGAAGGGTGGCGTCGGGCGCCACACCCGTGAAGTCGCGCTTGTAGCTGCCGTCGCCGCCGATCGTGCCGGCCGTGTGCGTCCCGTGGCCGTTGTCATCGCACGGGTTGTCGTCGCCATGATAGAAATCCCACTGGTCGGCGATGCGGCTGCCCGCCAGGTCGGGGTGGTAGGCGAAGGACGCTATGAAGCAGTCGGAGGCCGCGCCCGGCCGGGCGATCCCGGAGTCGTCGATCGCCACGCGCACCCCCGCCCCCGTGAAGGCGCCGATCCCCGCGACCGCGTCGGCGCCGCCGGACATCGTCCCCTCGATGTTATGCAGGCTGGCCGGCTCGTACGGCTCCATCCAGCGCACGACGTCGAGGTCCGCGACCGCCCGGGCCCGCCCCGCGGCGAGCCACCCGCGCGCCGACGGAACCGCTCCCGAATCGATCTGTTCGATTCGCATCGACCCGGCGAGCGCCTCGAGATCCGCGTCGCCCGGCGTCCTGAAGAAGACCACGGTCACGCGCTGCTCTGTGTCCCCCGCGGTCGCGAGCTCGCGGGCCAGCTTCGCCTCGGCCGGCAGGCGCTCGAGCCGTCTGAGCCGCCCCGACCTCAAGAGATGGAGGAGCCCCTGCGAAGCCCCAGGCGGCACTTCGACCACCAGGGCGTTTCCCTGCACGAAGTCGTGCACCCTCACCCCCAGCTTCTCGACGACCTTCCGTGCGGCCCGGTCGACGGGGCCCGGAAACTGCAGGACGTGCATGCCCTCGAAGACCTGACCGTCGGCCGGGCCGGGGCCTTTGGGAGGCCCCAGGACGTGACCGTTGCGGAAGCGCACTTCCGTGGGGCGCTCGGAGGCCCGCTTTTCGCGGTCCTTCTCGTCTTCCGACGTGACCTTCGTCTCGGGGACCCGGGCATCGACAACCGGCGGGGTCAGCCGGGGCGTATCGGGGGGGGCGGCGACTGTCCAGGAGACCGCGCACAGGCCGATGGCGAGCGGAATCAACAACATCGCCTTGCCGGTCCTGCGGTGTTCGCCCGGTCGTGTCATGGTCGATGACCTCACAGAGGTATACGCAGACAGGCTGCACCGGGGGTCATGAATGCAGGAATTCAGCGGCCCGTCGGGCCGGCCGAATACCCGGACAGGCCCCTGGAGCCCGGGTCGGGGCGGGTAGGGGCTCAGGTTGCGGTGACGCTTGAAGAGCTCAAGGCGGAGCCGGGAGAGCGCGCGGCGATCTTCCGTTTCGCCTTCTCGACCGCCTGCCTGGCCGATTCGGTGGCGCTGAAGATTTCGAGCACCTCGACCTCGCCCGAGGTCACGGGAGTGAGCGCCAGGTCCGTGTAGGCGGCCGACGCCGGGTCCGCCTCGATCCGCTTGCGCATGCGTGCGTACCGGCGGGACAGGAGGAACAGGCGCGACTGCTTCGAGAGGATCTCCCAGGCGTACCGGGGGTAGAACACGAACGGAGACTCGAGTGGCAGCCCCGGCCGCCGGTCCCGGCGGTACTTGCGCCTCAGAAAACCCGCCTGCAGCGGATGCACCCCTTCCACCGTCACGCTGCCGTAGAACCTCAGCACGCTTCCCGTGATCTTGAAGGCAGGAATCCCGCAGGCCACGGCGCGCCGGACCAGGGTCTCGATATGACGCGGCTCGTAGTAAATCAGCCAGGCGTCACGATAGATCGCACGCCAGTCATCGTCCGACATCACCGGGTGGTGCGTGGTGACGTGCTCGGTGTCGTAATTGTTCAGATCGGGGTCCATGGCGACGCCCTTGCGATGCAGGACCTGATGGTCTTCCGATCCCGGCAGCGGCGTGAGGATGAAGAATTCGAGCAGATCGATTGGCAGCTCCCGCTTGATGACCTCGATGTCGCGCTTCAGGCGCTCCGGGGTGTCGTGCGGGAAGCCGAGGATGTAGCCGCACATGATGACAGCGCCGATCGACTTCCAGGCCTGCAGCATGGTCCGATACTCGGTGATGAGGTTCTGCCTCTTCTTGGCCGCCGCGAGGTTGTCCGGGGCGATGCTCTCGAGCCCGATGAAGACGCGGTCGACGCCGGCGCGGCCGGCCTTTTCGATGAAGTGCGGAACGCGATGGCACAACGTGTCGACCTGGATGGTCAGCCGCATCCTGATCCCCTGCCGGCGCAGCTCGATCAGGCGATCCAGGATCGGCTCCCAGTTGCGGTTGCGGGCAAAATTGTCGTCGGTGATGAAGAAATGCCACACGCCCTGGGCGTGATTGGCCCGGATGATCTTCTCGACATCGTCGGCCGATCGATGGCGGGATTTCCGGCCCTGCACGTTGATGATGGTGCAGAAGCTGCACTCGAACGGACAGCCGCGCCCGGCATCGAAGCTGCTGAGCCCGCTGACGTGGCGGACCGCCTCCCGCGGCAGGAACGGCGCCGGGACCCCTTCCAGGTCCGGAAGGTCGGCGCGGTAGTCATAGAGGGGCTTCAGCCGGCCCTGCCAGGTGTCCCGCAGCACCTCTTCGAGGCGTCCGTCGGCCTCTCCGGAGAAGATCGAGATGCCGAGGCTCCAGGCCTCGCGGATCTCCGGTTGCGGCTCGGGGAGCATCGCGAGGCTGCCGGCCGCGTGAAATCCCCCGATGCAGACCTGCAGGCCGGCCGCGCGGGCCCGGCGTCCGATGTCGACCGCGCGCGGAAATTGATTCGACTGGACTCCGACGAGGGCCACCAGCCCCCGGCCGCCGGACCTGCGGATCTGCCGGGCGATCCTTCGGGTCGAGATCCGGGTGACGACCTCGTCCATCACGGTGATATGGATGTCGACATCGGGGCCGAGGACGCGGCGCCCGGCGCAGTCGCGGGCGATGCTGTACAGCGCAGCCAGGGAGTTCGACGGCGTGTAGGTGCGGGCCCACTGGATCAGGTACCCGTCGTCGTCATAGTGGGACGGCTTGATCAGAAAGAGCTCGAAGACTTCACGCATCGCGCGCCTCGCCGCTTGCCGAATCAAAGGTGAATCGCGCCCCGCCCGGCGAACGCATTCGCACGCCGACGGCGGCCCCGCCCCTTCCGGACCCTTGCTGTCCCCTGAAGCATCGACAAATAGGGTGTCCCTGAAATTACCGCGCCGGTGCAGCCGCTGTCAAGGGAAAACCCGCTCGAGCCGGTGTAGAGTATGCGCGCATCGCCGGCGCGGACTTTGAGGGGAGGCCCCATGACGCCGACTGACCCGCTGATCCCGTGCCCGCCACGCCCGAACGCCCGCCCGGGGCGCGGCCCCCTGGGCGCGACCTGCTGCGCTCTCACGCTCCTGGTCATCGCCTGCGCTGGGGGCGAGGGGACGGCGCCGAACGCCGCCGATGCGAGCGCCTCGCCTGCAACGGAGGCTCGCGCTTCGAGCCGGGGCGAGCCGGAGGAGATCGACGCGCAGGCGCTGCGGGGCGCGAAGCTGTACGACGAGGGGCAGACCGCGGAGGCGGAGCGTGTCTACAAGGAGCTGCTGAAGCAGCATCCCGATCACGTGGGGGCCCTGGTCGGCCTGGCGCAGATCCTGATCGATCGGGATGACCTGGATGGCGCCGGCGCGGCGATCGAGCGCGCCCTCAAGGCGAACCCGCAATCGGTTCCGGCCCTGCAACAGAAGATCGCCGTGCTCCTGGCCCGCGACCGGGCGGCGGAGGCGGTGAGCCTGGCGGAGACGGCGCTGCGCCTGGACGCGAAATCCCCCTCGCTCCAGGCCGCGCTTGGAGACGCGCAGCGGGCCTTCGGCGATGTCCCCAAGGCGATCGCGGCCTACCGGAAGGCCGTCGGCCTGAATCCCGAATGGGCGCCGGGCTGGACGCGCCTGGGGGAGGCGCTGGCGGAGAACGGCGATGCCGCCGGGGCCCAGGCGGCGCTGAAGCGGGCGCTCGAGCTCAACCCGAAGTCCTATCCCGCCTACCGGGCGCTGGCCAGGCTGCACTTCGACAACGGCCAGCCGGAGCAGGCGGTGGGCGACTGGGAGCGGGCGCTGCGCCTGCAGCCGGATCGCGGCGAGGCGCACGAGGGGTTGGCGGAGGCGCTCCTGGCCGCCCGGCGTCCCGCCGAGGCCCGCCGCCACGCCGAAGAGGCGCAGCGGCGCGGACGGGACGTGCGCGCCCTCCTCCAGCAGATCGCCCGCGCCCAAGCCCCCTGAGAGCGCCGCGACCTCGATCCTCCACAGCCCCGGGAACCGATGGCGCGATTACTGCTTGACGGCAGGACCTGATCTCTGAACCGTGCCGTTCAGGCGGAGCATCTCCACGAACACGTTTCGACCGCTCTTGTGCTTCGGGATGATGTAGCTGTACGAGTGCCCCACCCCGGTGACGCACTCCTCGCAGGGGATCAGGACCGGATTCAGCTGGGTCCGGTTCCCCTGCTGATCGAGGATCACGATGTTGAATCCGATCACGTCCACTTCGACGCAGCTCTCCCAGCTCACCAGGCCCGATCCCCTGCCGAGCGAGCTGGAGAAGCTGATCGTGGGAGGGGAAGCGCAGGTGGAGCACACGAGCGGATTCTGATCCCGGTTGGGGACGGTCGGACAGGTGTCACAGGCATCCCCGACTCCGTCGGAATCGGTGTCCAATTGGGTGGGATTGGGCGTCGTGGGGCAATTGTCGCAGACCGTCCCGAGTCCATCTCCGTCGGGGTCCTCCTGGGCGGGATTGGGCGCGAAGGGGCAGTTGTCGCAGACGTCGCCGGAACCGTCGCCGTCCGCGTCCTGCTGGCCGGTGTTGGCGGCCGCGGGGCAGTTGTCCACGGAATCGGGGATCCCGTCGCCGTCGGCGTCGGGCTGCACGGTTGCGTGAAGCATGTCGACCTGGAAGGGTGCGATGAGAAGCATCCCGAGCGTCAGCGCGATGAACACGTTTCTGGTCAGGATCGGCATGGGAGCCCTCCCTCCTTCCCGGCGAGGCGGCGGGAGACAGCGCTTGGACGATGCCGGGAATATACCGCGGCGGGGAGGCGGGGGGTACCGAAATTGCGCGGGGAAACGGCCCCGTCACTTCAGAAAGTGGAGCCCCTTCAGGATGAGGATCAGCAGCATGGCGCCGAGGACCGAGACCAGGAGGCTGGCGATGGGACCGTAGGCAGCCAGCCCGATCTCCGAGGCCAGCCATCGCCCGAGCGAGGAGCCGACGATGCCGACCAGGACGTTGGCGATGATCCCCATCTGGGAGTTGGTCTTCATGAAGAGACTCGCCAGCCAGCCCACGATCCCACCCACGATCAGCGCGATGATCAGATGCATGCTTCCCTCCGTCGGTGATCGGTCACTGCTTGGCCAGGCGGCGCATCTCGTCCTCTCCCAACGGGCGCTTTTTCTTGACGCGAAGGCTCTCGACCCATTCGCGGGCGAAATCGCGCTGCAGGTGGAAATGAACGGCGGCGGTCGCCAGCATGGCGAGGACGGCGCCGAGCGTCGCCAGCGCCATGTCCTTGTGGGCGTCCCAGGGATCCCCCTGCGTGCCGAGATAGGCCATGCCGAGGTCGCCCCCGAACGCCACCGCCGCCCCCCACTCGATCAGCTCGAAGAGAGCGGAGCAGGACAGGGTGACGTCGAGCGGCAGGTAGTAGGCCCAGAATCCCCTGGCCTCCGCCACCCGCACGAAGATCTCACGGACCGGGTAGGCGAGGAGCAGGCCGAAGCAGAAGTGGGCCAGCCGATCGAAATGGTTTCTCTCCCAGCCCAGCAGGGAATTGAACGTGCGGCCCGTGAGGGCCTGGAACCACGCATCGTACGGGACCTCGGCGTAGGTGTAATGCGCCCCGACCTCGTGGAGGCAGAGGAAGAGGAAGATCAGCACGTAGGAGAGGCGCGAGAAGGGGAAGCTCCGGCTGGTCAGGACCAGGCACGCGACGAAGGGCACGACCAGGACGTTCTCGAGCAGCCAGTCCGCGCGGTACAGCGGGCGGATCGAGAGCGCCGCCCACACCAGGGCGAACAGGACCCCCAGGATGATCATGGTGCGCCGGTGCGAGATCCGCATGTGCGGTTTCCATCCCGGGGCCGCGCCGCGCGGCCGTTGCGCCCGGGCCCGGGATCGTAGCATGGGGGCAGAGCCGACACCCGGCGTGTATGCGGCGGGAGTCGAACCCGCCCCACCCTGGGTACGCCAGGTGGCGGGGATGGCCGAGACGGAAATAGCCACCCGTCAGAGAGGCGGACGGCCGCGCGCCTCCATCTCCTGCGCGTGCCGGAGAATCAACGGATCGCGCGTCCCGACCTTCAGGATGCGCCGCATCAGGCGGCGGGCGGCGGCGACATCGCCCGTGCGCAACCGGGCGCAGGCCAGTCGATCGAGCGTCTGGACGTCGCGCCGCATTCGGGCCTCCCGCCGGGCGATTTCGAGCGCCCGCGGCGGGTCGGGACGGCGGTCCAGATAGAACAGCACGAGGTCGTGATTCTCGTTGGCCTTCCAGGTGTCGGCGAGCGCCGCCGTCTCGAAGCGGTCCTCGGCGTCGTGCGCCTCGGTTTCACGCCCCGCCGCCCGCAGGGCGTCGGCGAGAACGAGGTAGCGCTCCGCATGGGGCGCCGTGGCGATCGCCTCGGTCGCGAGATCGACGGCCTCCAAGGCCCGGCCGGCGGCCAGCGCCAGCTCGGCGAGGGCCGCCAGGGCGTAGTGATAGCGGGGGAACGCGGCGAGGGCCGGGCGGTGGCTCGACTCCGCGAGGGCCGGCTCGCCCATCACCTCGTGCAGGTGGCCGATCTGCACCAGCAGCCAGGCCCGGTCTTCCGGATCCTGCGCCCCGGTCGCCTGCAGCGACATCTGCATCAGCTCGAGGGCCCCGGTGAGATCCCCGCGGGTCTCGCGCAGGTAGGCGGCCCGCGTGTAAGCGGCCGGGCCCGGCCTCAGATCGACCATCCGCTGGAACGCTTCCTCCGCCTCGTCGTAGCGTCCCAGCTCCATCGCCGCGTCACCCAGAGTCCCCAGGTTCCAGTCGTCGTCGGGATGGGCGGCCGCGAAGCGGCGCGCGATCGTCCTGGCCCGGGCGAACTCGTGCCGGCCCATGCGGACCCAGGCGAGCGTCCGCGCCGCTTCGACGCTTTCGGGGTCGACCCGGCGGGCCTCGGCGAGAGCCTCGAGGGCCCGGTCGTAGTACGAGCCGTCGCCGGTCTCGCGCGCCCGCCGGGTCAGCCCCGCCGCGAGCGAGAGGTACGCGTGGGAGTCGGCGCGTCGGGCGGCGATGCGCTCCTGCGCGGCGCGAATCTGCGTCTCGGCGGGAGAGAGCGCCGGCTGGCCGGCCGATTCGGCCGAGGCGCCGGCAGCCGGCGCGCCGGTGGCCGAAGCCGCCACCGGCGCGAGCCACGCGATCAGGAGGCATGTGCCTGCGAAGGAAGGGGCGCGCGTCGTCATCGCCGGCCTCAGTTGACCGGTCCGCCGCCGGCCTCGCCTGGATCGAGGTGCCTGCGGTCGCGACCGCTCTGGGCGAATGCGATGTATGGGAACGAGGTCTCGTACGGAACGTCGTTCACGTTCACCCCGTCACCGAGACGGTTGTTGGGGAAGCGGTTCAGCGACGCTCCGCCGGCGTCGTTCGCCAGAACGCCGCCGACCACGAGCCGCAGGACGATATCGGTGACGTCGTCCTGGGGACGCCGGCCGTTCGGAAAGCCGGCCCGATCTCCGCCCAGAAGCCCGAGCCGGTCGATCTGCCCGTACGGTGTCGCCGGCACCCCCACGTTCAGGCGCAGAAGATCGGCCACCGGCCCGCCAGCCGTTCCGGCGGCGGCGATCGGCGGCAGGTACCGCACCACCGGCAGCAGATCGGCGCGCGGGGCCGGCGCGATGTCGAACGCTCCGCCGTAGGCCGCCTGGGCCACGCGCGCGATGAGCGGGTCGAGGGCGAAGGCGGCGAACTGCGCGTCGTCCTTCGGCAGCGCGCGGCTCCAGAAATCCTTGAACCCTGTGCCGATGAGCAGCTCGTTGAACAATGGGTTCCCCATGCGCTGCACCTGCTTGAACGACGCGGCATCCGGGACGAGCGACTGAACGATGACGCCGCTGCGGCCGATGGCCCCCTTCGGCCGCACGCTCACGCTCCTGCGCGAGGTCGTCCCCCAGGCGCCGAGCGTGGCGCCGGGACTGTCGGCCGGAGGCAGCGTGCCTCTCCTGGTCAGCATCGTGATCGGCACCTCGACGGCGATGGCGTTGACGTTGAATCCGGAGACGCTGTCCGAGACGAAGTTCGCGGCGGCCGTGTCCTGGCCGTCGGTCAGCACCGCCGGGATGTTCGTGCTGCCGTATCCTCCGTTCCCGCTCACGTCGTGATCCGGGATGACGCGGAAGTTGAGCGAGTCGAACGTCGCCCCCAGATCGATCCAGAACGGATCGTCGATCGTCCCGGCGAACACCCGCACGCCGTGGCCCAGATCGTAGATCCCCTGCCTGGCCAGCGCGGCGTAATCCGGCATGGTGCGCGGGCCGACGTTGCTCGGCACGGCGAACAGCGTCCCGCCGGCGGCGGGGGGGAGGGGGATGCGCACGGCCGCGAGGCCGTGGCCGCGCACGAGCGTCACCGTGAACGCCTGGCGCAGGCTGAGTCCCTCCGAGCCCGGACCTTGCAGCGCCGTGATGGCCGGCGGGATCAGCGCGCTGCCCGGCGCCACGGGCGGCGGAGAGTTCGCGGGAGCCGTGACGCCGCCCCCCGCGCCGACGAGCCCGACCGGCACCTGCGGGGCGCGGATCTCGGTGGTGAAGCGGACCTCGAGCGACACGTCCTCCACGGCATCGTTGTCGTTGTCGACGTGGATGGCATACAGCACGTGGTCGTCGAACGGGAAGTAGTTGGGGCCGTTGCTCGGCTCCAGGAACGGATCGACGTCGAGGATGAACGTCACCTTGTCCGGGTCGGCGTAGGTGACGAAGGCGTAGAAGTCGGTGATGTCGGCGGTGCGGTCGATGGCGGTCAGCGGCGCCTCGCGGTGGCTGGCGGCCTGCGGCCCGCGCCCCCCCGGCAGGCCCGTCACGAGAAGCGCCGTCACGACGATGGCGATGGCTCTCTTGGATTGGCTCACGTTTCATCCTCCTCCCGGGGCCCCCAGGGCGACCCCATCGAAGCCCGACCGCGGAGCGAAAACCCCGGCAGCGGGCGGTTCGACTCTCTCTACGCCGGCGGAGGGGGATCGGATGGGTGTAGACTGCGCCGGGTCGCGCCCGGTGGCGCGCCGGCACCATCCGCCGCGCCACCACGGGCGTAGATCGTCATGGAAGCCGCTTCACGGGAGCCGCCGCCCGGAATGCCACCCGGTACCGCCGCCACAGACGAGGGACTGCTCGCGGGCATGTCCGCCGGGGACCAGGATGCCCTGTCGTCCCTCTACGATCGCTACCGGACGGTGGTGTTCGCCCTGGCGCTGCGCATCCTGCGGGATCGCGGCGAGGCGGAGGAGGTGCTGGCCGACGTCTTCCACCAGGCCTGGCGCCACGCCTCGAGCTTCGATCCACGGCGAGGCACGGTGACCGGGTGGCTGTTCAACCTATGTCGCAGCCGATCCATCGATCGCCTCCGGGCGCGCGGGCGGCGCGAAGCCGGCCTGGCCCGCATGTCGCTCGCCGAAGGCGGTCCCCACGAGAGCGCCTCGGTCGAAAAGGGTCCGGAGGCGGCGGCGGATCTGACCGACCGTCGCCGGCTGGTCGGCGCCGCCCTGGGCGCCCTGTCGCCCGCCCAGCGGCAGGCGATCGAGCTGGCCTACTTCGAGGGACTGAGCCACTCCGAAATCGCCGCGCGGATCCGCGAGCCGCTCGGCACGGTGAAGACGCGGATCCGGCAGGGCCTGATGACGCTGCGCGACAGTCTCGGCGCGCAGTTCGAGAGGTGAGGAGGCATGCGCTGCGATGAGCTGAAGGACCTGCTGCCGCTCCACGGGCTCGATCTCCTCGGCCCCGAGGAGGAGTCGCAGGTGCGCCGTCACCTCGAAGACGGCTGCCCCCGCTGCGCCGGAGAACTGGCCGCCACGCGGGAGGCGCTCGACCATCTGCCGTTCGCCCTGCCGGGCGAGGAGCCCTCGGAGATGGCGAGGACCCGGCTGATGGCGCGCGTCCGGCGGGACATGACCCCGACCGCGGCGGCGGAGGGAACGGAGGGGCGGGATCCGGCGGCGCGGGGTCCCGCGCCACCGCGCGCCGTGTCGCGGCGCGCCGGCGCCCTGATCGCGATCGCCGCGGCGCTGTTCGCCGGGCTCGGGATAGGACTCCTGGCGGCGACGCGCGCCGGCAGGGTGATCGCCGGCCTGCGCCTGCAGATCGAGCGGCGGGAGGAGGAGATGGCCACCCTGCGGCAGCAGGTGCGTGCCGCGCAGGAGTCGATCCGGCTGGTGAGCGGGCCGGGCGTCCTGGTCGCCGATCTGGCCGGCCAGGGCCCGCAGGCGGCCTGGTCGGCGCGCCTCTTCTGGGACCGCCAGCGCTCCGACTGGCAGCTCTTCGCCTCGAACCTGCCGCCCGCGATGCCGGGAAAGACCTACCAGCTGTGGCTCATCACGGCGACCGCCAAGGTCAGCGCCGGCACGTTCCAGCAGGCCACCCTCGAGGCCGCCGGCGGCCGGTTCGCGGCGCCGCCGGAGGCCGGTCCGATCGTGGCCGCGGCCGTGACCGACGAGCCGGCCGGCGGATCTCCGCAACCGACCGGATCGATCCTCCTGCTCGGGAAGATCTAGATCCGGAGCTGCTCCCGGGCGAAACGCCCGGCCGCAGGCCATTCGCGATGTGTGTTATCGTGCCCGCGTGCTCCGGGTTTCCGAAGCCTGCCGCCTGTTCCACCGCCTCCACGAGTCGGGCTGCTTCGTCATCCCGAATCCCTGGGATCTCGGCAGCGCGCGGCTCCTGGTCAGCCTCGGTTTCAAGGCGCTGGCCACGACCAGCGCCGGGTTCGCCTGGACGCAGGGACTGCCGGACCACCACGTGTCGCTCGAGCAGGCGCTGCAGCATCTTCGCGTCATGGCCGCGGGAGTCAGCGTGCCGGTCAACGCCGACTTCGAGGGGGGCTTCGCCGTCGAGCCCGAGGCGGTCGGTCGCCATGTCGCGGCCGCGGTTGAGACCGGCATCGCCGGTCTGTCCATCGAGGATTCGACGCACGACGCGGCCCGGCCGCTCTTCGAGTTTCCGCTGGCGGTCGAGCGGATCAGGGCGGCGCGGCGGGCGATCGACGCCAGCGGGCCCGGCGTCCTGCTCACCGGCCGATCCGAGGGGTTCATCGCCGGGCGCCCGGATCTCGCGGAGACGCTGCGCCGTCTCGTCGCCTATGCCGAGGCGGGGGCCGACTGCCTCTATGCGCCCGGGATAAGGAGCCGGGACGAGATCGCGGCGGTAGTGAAAGCGGTCGCGCCGAAGCCGGTCAATGTTCTGGCCGCGGGAGACTCCACGACCGTGGCCGATCTCGCCGCCCTGGGAGTCCGCCGCATCAGCGTGGGGGGCGCCCTCGCGAGGGCCGCCTGGTCCGGCTTCTTCGAGGCGGCCAGGGAGATCGCCGAGCGCGGCACCTTCAAGGCCCTGGCGCGCGCCGTCCCATCCAGAGAGATCAACGAGCCGCTCGGCAAGGCCTGAGCGTCGTCCGGCCGTGCGTCCTGCTGCGCGGCCCTTCCGATTCGTCCCGTGATATAACCGACCCCCGAGCCGGTGCGCGCCTCGAGAGGAGTTTCACGATGCGACATCGGCCGATCCCCTCCATCAGCGCTCTCATC